>JAAUSP010000267.1 GCA_012032575.1 Anaerolineales bacterium
CCCGCCGACGGTCGCCGGGGCCAGGGTGACATCCATGCCCGCCGCCGCCCGGCTGGCAAAAATCGCCGCCTCTTTGAAGGCCTCGACAAAGCTGAAACTCCAGCCCGCCGCCCCCGCCGCCTGTTTTTGGACTTCCTGCCACTGCAAAAAAGCAACAAACTCGGCCACTTTGGCCTGGCTCTCGTCCGAGAGTTGTTCGATCTGTTGGGTGAGTGTTTGTAAGCTCAAAAAACTATACTCCTTGATTGGCGTTAGAAATAGGGTTTAAACCGCTCATATTGTTTGGGATTTGTGTTTTCTGGTTTCTCAGCTATCCAACTATCAGCCAACCCTAATCGAGAACGGAGACCGGCAGAAAGCGGCAAACCACTTAAAATGTCATAGGTTGCCAGCCACTAATCGTCGCGTTTATTCCTGATCGCCGGCCTCTAATAATCTCACATCTTCCAGGTCAACCTGTCGACCGGCAGCCCGCTTGGAAGTAACAAGATCGGTTCGAGAAACAACATAGAAGATTTGATTCTGATAGGCCATCGTTTCTCGATTTTGCCAGGCTTCCTCAAAGAGCAGACCCGGCGTGGACGTTTGTACGTCAATCCGAACCCAATCGTTAAAGATTGTAATTTCGTGGGCCAGCAATTCCTCGGCTGAGGTAAGCGAGGCAGTCCCCAGGTTGGCCGCCAGAAGCGCATCCAGGAGGCGTTGGGCATTATCAGGCGTGGCTTCGATGAGAATATCAAGATCGAAGGTGGCGCGAGGGACGCCGTGCAGCACTGCCGCAATACCGCCGATAACCACATACCTAACCTGATGTTTTTGAAAGGACGCGAACACGTCCCGTAACTGATTGAGCATGTTTTTGCTCCCCGATGCGAGGATTATTGGTCAAGATGAGATCGGTAAAAAAGCACAGTAAATCCATTCGCTCTGAGAGCGATAGGGATTGAAACCAAAGTGCTTTGGTTTCAGGGGTTTCATCCTGACGGTTGTGGGAAATGGTTAGCAATTTCGTCATTAAAATCTCTCCCTTATCCTTAAATTTTTATCTGTTCTCGCACCCACGCCGCCTCTTCGTCCGTCAACGGCGGCGGGGGCGGCTCCTGGCTGTAATCAATCGAAAGATGGTAATAGGCCTCGTCATACACGGCAGTCAGGGCGGCGGCCAAATCCAGGCGTGCATCCTGGTCGGGGTGACGCAACGGCACGGGCAGAACGGGCAGGTTATCCTGCCAGCGGATGGGCCAGACTTCGACGGCGGGGATTTCAGCCCGAGTGAGCAGGGCCAGGTAGGGTGTGTCAGGAATGTGGGGGTGCGTCCCAGGGCCGGCTGCCCCGGCGCAGCAGGTCTATTTCCAACAGATGGACCCCTGCCTCATGCAGTCGCAGCCGTTTCTGGCGATACTGGCTCAGATGAGGCTCGCGTTTGTTGACCGGCGAAAGAATTTCGATGCTGGTGACAAGTTGGTTCTGGGCTACATCGCGGATTTCAAGCGAAACCAGGCGCACCTGGGGCAGCGGAATGGTCAAAGGAGCGGTCAGGATTGCCTCCGCTTCGAGAACGGCTGTTCCCCCGGTGGGAGCCAGGGGAGGAGGACTGGCCTGTTTGATCTTCAAAACCTCGACATCCGGGTACATCACCCCGACCTCGGCGGTAAAGGTGACATCTTCGATCACCGAAATTTCCAGCCGGGCCACATAATTCGGCTGAATTTGGGGCGCTAATTGCCGGCTGATTTGTGTAGCCAGACGATGATGAACATCAGGCCATAAATAACCTTCCAAATAAGGGTCCATCCCCGGAAAAGGTGAAGGCATCGGCTGTCTCCTTTGCTTGCTGCGTCTTCACTATTATAACCCAAGCCCGCCCCTGCTACAAGGTATCATTGGGCAAGCCGCCGATTTTGGTTATAATGTTAAACGTTGAACGTTCAAACGTTACACGTTTCACGTCTCACAGAGAGGATAACCCAACTTATGACCGAACCATCACTCAAAAGCCAGGCGCAGGAAATTATGACGACAGTTAACCGGGAACTGCAAACGGTTGAGGCCAGGCCGCTGGCGGTACAACAAGAGGTGGATGACCTGGCCAACGTGGTGATGAAAAAGATATTCGGGGTGATCCACGATGTGGACATCGCCGCGGCGACCCGGCGGGTGGAGGCGTTACGGGCCAAATATCCCGACGAGACGCCGGAGCAGTTGGCGCAGCGCTTGATCCGCGATAAACTCCAGCGCACCGGGGCGGTCGGCGCGGTCACGTCCGGAGCGGGGCTGATCCCCGGCATCGGCACGGCGGCGGCGTTGACCCTGGGCGTGGCGGCGGATGTCGGGGCCACCTTCAAATTGCAGGCCGAACTGGTGCTGGAAGTGGCGGCGGTGTATGATTATCCCCTGACCGAAGCCGAAAAGCAGCAGTTGGTCCTGCTCATCACCGGCCTCAGCGCCGGGACCAGCGCCCTGGCCCGCAAAGCCGGCGAGAAAATCGCCCTGGAAGTGGGCGAGCGCTTTGCCGAGAAAGCCATTGTCAAAGCCCTGCCCATCGTCGGGGTGATCGCCTCGGCGGGGACCAACGCCCTCTCAACTTACATTATTGGTCAGCGGGCCGACGCCTATTTCCGGCTGGGGCCGGAAGCCGTGCCGACCTGGAGCGACAGCCTGCGGGCCGTCACCGGAGTGGACGAGCGCAAAATCGGCGTCTGGCTGGCCGAAAGCGGCAAATCGGCCGGCGATGCCCTGGCCTGGGGCGCGGCGCAAGTGGGCGAGGCCGGCAAAGCGGCGGGCGAGGCCGTCGTCAGCGGGGGCGGGCCGGGGTGGCCTATACGGTCGGCCCGGCAGTGAGCACCGGGGCCAGGCGGGCCGGCGAGACCGCTCAAAAAGGGTTCAGGGCCTACGTGCAGTTTTTTGTTAACCTCTGGACCGGCGTTTTTCGCTTTATCTTCTGGCTGATGGGCTTTATTTGGGGCGTGATTGTTTTTATTCCCCGCAAGATAGCCGGGTTGTTCAAATCCAGTAAAAAGGCGGCTGGTGAGTGATACCTTTGGATATAGTGGAATGGGTGAGGGAGGCAGCCACAAAACGTATTCTTTTTCTCCCTCACGCACTCAATCAAATGAATGCCCCCCAAAGGATGATTTCTACGGACGAAGTGCGAACAGCTATTTTTTATGGAGAAGCGATTGAGGATTACCCTGAAGATGTGCGTGGACATAGCTGTTTGATCCTGGGACATGGCAAAGAAGGTCGCCCCATCCATGTAGTTTGTGCCCAAAGACTGATTATCTGGCCGTTATTACAGCCTATTTGCCCAGTTCTGACCAATGGGACCGAGATTGGCGGACTCGTAAGAAGGAATAAAAGATGGAATGTTTACATTGTAAAGGTAAATTGATTCGGAAAAAGGTGAGTTATACAGCAACCCGACACGGATACCACTTGATTATTGACCAGGTACCTGCCTGGGTTTGTGAGCAGTGTGGTGAACCCCTGTTCGATGAAGAAACGGTGGATGCGATTCAAGAAACACTGTGCGAAGTTGATTTGCGTATGGACAAGCTGGTCACACCGTTGGCCGCGTGACATACTATGACAAAACCGTACCTGCTCAACCTGTCGCAGGTTGAACTCAAAGAATTATTGGCCGCCTGGGGCGAACCGGCCTACCGCGCCGGCCAGATCGAAACCTGGCTGTACCAGCGCCGTGCTGCCGATGTGGCCGAGATGACCAATCTGCCCAAATCGCTGCGGGCGCGGCTGGCTGAGGAAACGGAACTGGACCTGCTCCGGCCGGTGGTGGCGCTGGATTCCAGCGACGGCTACACCCACAAAACCCTCTTCGCCCTGCCCGATGGCCGCGAAATCGAAGCGGTCCTGATGCGGTATGAGCAGCGCCAGACCTTGTGTATCAGCACCCAGGCCGGCTGCGCCATGGCCTGTCCCTTCTGCGCCACCGGACAGATGGGCTTCATGCGTAACCTCAGTGCCGGCGAGATTGTGGCCCAGGTGCTTTATTACGCCCGCCGGCTTGACCGGGAAGGCAAACGAGTCACCAATATTGTCTTTATGGGCATGGGCGAACCGCTGGCCAACTACGCCGAAAGCTGGCGGGCCGTGCGCCGGCTCAACGACCCGGCCGGCTTTAATCTGGGGGCGCGGCACATGACCCTTCGACGGTGGGGCTGGTTCCGGCTATCGGCCGCATGAGCAAGGAGCCGGAGCAGGTCGGGCTGGCCGTCTCGCTGCACGCGCCCACCGACGACCTGCGTAACACCATTGTGCCGATCAATCGCCGCTACCCGTTGGACCTGCTGATGCCGGCCATTCGCGCTTACATCGCCACCACCCATCGGCGGGTCACGTTTGAATATGCTTTGATGGACCAGCTCAACGACAGCGAGAGCCAGGCCGGCCAGTTAGTCGAACTGCTGCGCGGGCTGCTCTGTCACGTCAATCTGATCCCGCTCAACCCGACCCCCAATTCGCCCTGGAGCGGCTCGCCGGATGAGCGAGTCTACGCCTTTCGGGATCGGCTGGCAGCGGCCAACATTCCAACCACCGTGCGGGTGCGGCGGGGCATTGATATTGCCGCCGGCTGCGGCCAGCTTCACAACGCCCACCACCGGGGAAATGTTGCCCTTGCATTTTCCGGGTGAACGTTGTATTATGTTATTCTGTCGCGGGTGCGTTACCAAATTAAACAAAAAAGGCCAGCATCATTGCTGGCCTTAAAGAGTGGTAATGTCGTAGGGGTTAAGCTTTGCTGGTTGTGCGCAGGCAGCGGGAGCAAACTCTAATTCGATGGGCCTGGCCATCCTTGAAGACAGTAACGGTTTGCACATTGGCTTTCCACTGTCGCTTGGTATGACGCATGGAGTGGCTCACATTGTGACCACTCATCGTTTTTTTCTGGCAGAGTTGACATTTGGCCATGATTTCTTTTCCTTCATCTGATGATAACAAAGCCGGGCGAAAGCCAGGGCTGATTTTTGCAGAAAAAATTGCAACGCGACTGTTGCAATTGATTGTGATATAATATCACACACCTTTGGAATTGGCAAAAACGGCGGTTGGGGCAATAATGAGGCCAAACGGCCAGGGATTTAAAATAGAAAATGGAATCACGTTGGCCGCCACCGGGGAGGGCCTGAAAGCCATGCTTCGGGCCGGTGGGCAGTGGTTGGAAGCCCACGTTCAGGTAGTCAACAACCTCAATGTTTTCCCGGTACCCGATGGCGATACCGGCACCAATATGGTCCTGACCATGCGTGCTGCCCTTGCCTCCGCCGCAAAGGCCGGTGATGACCGGGTCGAGACAATTGCCGCAGCGGTAGCTCACGGGGCGCTGCTGGGGGCACGGGGTAACTCCGGGGTGATTCTGTCGCAATTTTGGCAGGGGGTGGCCCGCTTTTTGGCGGGGCGCGACCATGTGACGGCTGAGGGTTGGGCCAATGCGACCCGGCAGGGCGTCGAGGCCGCTTATCAAAGCGTGCTGAACCCGGTTGAAGGAACAATTTTGACGGTGGCTCGCGCCGCCGCCGAGGCGGCCCAGCAGAGCGCCAAAACCAATCGAGATTTGACGGTGGTTCTGGCCGACATGGTCGCAGCCGCGCAAGCGGCCCAGGCCAACACCCCGGCCCTGCTGCCGATTTTGCAAGAGGCCGGGGTGACCGATTCCGGCGGTCAGGGCTTAGTTTACATTTTGGAAGGCTGCCTGCGCTGTTTGCGGGGTGAGATGGTTGAGCCGGAGCCGGTGGGTGTGGCGGCAGCCGAGCGGCAGCCGGTCCTGGAACTGGATGAAGCCGGCTACGGCTATGATGTGCAATTTCTCATCCAGGGCGAACGGCTGAATGTCGAAGAAATTCGGGCGCAGATTGACCGGCTGGGCTGGTCAACCCTGGTGGTGGGAGATGAGCGTCTGGTCAAGGTGCATGTTCACGTGCATGATCCGGGTATGCCGCTAAGTTATGGGGCCAGCCTGGGGCCGTTGACCGATGTGGTGGTGGAAAATATGGCCCTCCAGGCCCGGCAGTTTGCCCGTCAACGCGGGGGTGGCACCCACGTCCCGCCGCTGTCACTGCCCAGCCAACTGACCGACCGGCTGCGTGACAGCATGACCAGTGTGGGCACGGTTTGTGTTGCACCGAGCCAGGGGTTGGCCCATATCTTGCAAAGCCTGGGGGCCAATCAGATTGTTCTCGGCGGGCAGACGATGAATCCCAGCCCGGAGGAACTGCTGGCGGCAATAGATAAATTTCACGGTAATGATGTGCTGTTGTTGCCCAATAACGCCAATGTGATTTTGGCGGCGCAGCAGGCCCAGAAGTTGTCGTCTAAAAATGTGCGGGTGATCCCGACCAAAACCATCCCGCAGGGCATTGCCGCGCTGCTGTCACTGAATTATCAAACTGACCTGGCGGCCAATGCCGAGCGCATGCTTGACGCGGCACAGCAAGTGCAAACATTGGAAATCACGCGGGCGGTACGCGAGACCACCTTGAGCGGTTTCCAGATCAAGTTGGGGGATGTTATGGGTCTGCTCAACGATGAGCTGGTCAGTGTAGGCCGGGATTTCGACGAAGTGACGTTGGATGTGCTGGAAAAAGTGGAAGCCGGTGCATGTGAAGTCATCACCCTTTATTTTGGCCGGGACTGCACCCCGGTCCAGGCCGGCGCGATGGCTGATAAAATTAAGGCGCTGTATCCCGAACTGGAAGTTGAGGTTTACGATGGGGGCCAGCCTTACTACTACTATATTATTTCACTGGAGTAAGATTTACGTTGTCACGAAAAGTTGCCATTATTACCGATAGTACCGCTTACTTTGAGCCGGGTGAAGCCGAAAAATTGGGCATCCACGTTATCCCGCTGACCATTCAGTTAGGCCACGACCGGTTTTCAGAAGGCATCACCCTTGACTCAGATGAGCTTTTTCGCCGCTTGAGCTACGGCGCGCCCTATCCAGCCAGCCTGCCGCCCGACCCGGCGGTGTTTGAAGAAGTTTACAGCAAGCTGCACAAGCAAACCGACCAGATGCTTTCGATCCACATTTCCAGCCACCTGAGCAAAACCTTGCAGCAGGCCCGGATGGGGGCCGAAAGTTTGCTGGGCCGCTGCTCCATCGAACTGGTTGACTCGATGACCACATCGGTGGGGCTGGGGATTTTGGTCAGGGCGGCGGCCCGCGCCGCTAATGAGGGCGCGACGCTGGACGACATTGTACGCCTGGTGCGGGGTATGATCCCGCATATTTACCTGGTGTTTTATGTCGAAACGATGGACTATTTGGAACGCAGCGGGCGCATCGGCAAGGCCCAGGCTATCCTCGGCTCGATGTTGAATATCAAGCCGATCCTTTTTATGGAAGACGGCGACATCATTCCGCTGGAAAAGGTCCGCACCACCGAAAAGGCCATCGAAAAGCTGTTTGAATTTGTGGCTGAATTTGATAATTTGGAGCAAACTGCTATTATTCAACCCCATAAGCAGCCGGACAAGGAAGCCCTGACCCTGCAAGAACGGCTGGAACAAAGTTTTCCCAGTCTGCGGTTTCCCATTATTCAATACGGCCCCGATTTAGCTACCCGCGTCGGCCCCAATGCAATGGGGATTGTGGTGTACGAGGGCATGACCTTTTGAATAGTGAATTGTGAATTGTGAATTGTGAATGAAATCATAATCGGGAAATCGTCCTAAAGGATACCCTTGCGGTATAAATCGTAAATCTGAAATCGTAAATCTTATGATTTTGTCCAGTTTTGACAAATTGAGTCGAATGCTTACCCAGGAAAAGCGACTGGGTTATAAAAATAAAGCGGTTTTTGGCGGGCTGGAAAAACTGGCCTCGAATTGGGGCAATGAGGCCCTACAGGAAGCTGCCACTGACGAACAGCGCGCCCTGATCAATGAGTTGGTCCAGGATTTGGGCCGCTACTCAGAAATAGCCGAGGCTGACCGGCCTCACTTTATTCACCGGCTGCTGGTTAAACTGCACAAAGCGGGCGGAGCATCGCATGGGGCCAGAGAAAAAGAAGCGCCCGCCCGACCGGCCGCTGCTCCGCCCCCAGCGCCGCCAGCCGAACCGGTCCCGGTTGAAGCTGCTGCTCCCGAATTGGCCGCCCCGGTGGAAGTTGAGGTGCAGCCCCATCTGACTGTGCCGACGCCTGACCCGCCTCGCCCCAGCCAAAACCTATCCAGACAGGCTCCTCCGCCCAGACCGACACCTCCGCCTGCGCCCCGCGTTGCCAGGGAATCGCAGCCGGATTTTAGCAGTACCGGGCTGGACTCCTCGGTGATGAAACTACCGGGGATCAAAGAGGCGATGGCCAAAAAATTGGCTAATCTGGGGGTGCAAACCATCGGCGATTTTCTCAGCCTTTATCCCCGTCGCTACGATGACTACCGGACGCTGAAGCCGATCAACCAGCTTCAGTTTGGCGAAGAAGTGACGATCATCGCCCAGGTTTGGGAAACTCGCCAGCGCGACCTCCGCAACGGCCGCTCGATTGTCACCACCACGCTGTCCGACGGCACGGCCACCATCGAAGTGACCTGGTTCAACCAGCCCTGGCTGGCCCAAAAATTAACCCCTGGCTTGCAGCTTGTGCTCAGCGGCCGGGTGGATGAGTACCTGGGCCGCCTCACCTTTCAATCGCCAGAGTGGGAGGAATTGGATAAGAATATGATCCACACCGGGCGGCTGGTGCCGGTATACCCGCTGACCGAAGGCATTACCATCAAATGGCTGCGCAATCAGATCAAGGCAACGGTTGACTACTGGACTCGCCGTTTCCCGGATTACCTGCCGGATGAGTCGCGCCAGCGGCTGGGGATGCTGCCGCTCGACGAGGCCATCCGCCAGATTCACTTCCCCGACGATTGGGGCAAGCTGGAGTCCGCCCGCCGTCGCCTGGCCTTTGACGAACTGTTGCTGATTCAGTTGGGTGTACTACGCCAACGGCAAGCCTGGCAGGCTCAGCAGGGCGGCCGGTCAATATTAATGCCGAGATGTTGGAGCGTCTGCTCCAGGCGCTGCCTTATCAATTGACTTCGGCTCAGCGTAAAGCGTTGGGCGAAATTGTGGCCGACTTGCAGCGGGAAACGCCCATGAGCCGTCTGCTGCAAGGCGATGTCGGCTCCGGCAAAACGGTGGTGGCCCTGGCCGCGATGGTGTTGACCGTGCTGGATGGCGGTCAGGCGGCTATTCTGGCTCCGACCGAAATTTTGGCCGAGCAGCATTTTCAAGGGATGAGCCGCCTGCTGACCGCCATCGGCGAGGCGCTGGGGCGGTCCTTCCAGATCCGGTTGCTGACCGGCAGCACCCCGGCGACGGAGCGGACGGAACTGCTCGAGGGGCTGGCGAATGGCCAGGTTGATTTGCTGGTGGGAACCCACGCCATTATTCAGAGCAATGTCGAACTGAAAAGTTTGCGGCTGGCCGTGATTGACGAGCAGCATCGTTTTGGGGTTGAACAGCGCACGGCGCTGCGGGAAAAAGGCTTTAACCCGCACATGCTGGTGATGACGGCGACGCCGATTCCGCGCACGCTGACGCTGACGATTTATGGCGACCTCGATACTTCGATCCTGAACGAGCGCCCGCCTGGCCGTCAGCCGATCAAGACACGCTGGATCAGCGCCCGTGATCGTGAGAAGTCTTACAAGCATCTGCGCAAAGAG
>JAAUSP010000268.1 GCA_012032575.1 Anaerolineales bacterium
CGCAATCGGCGTGGGTTGTTTCGTAGGGGTCGGAGAGGCTGTAGGGGTAGGCGGAACTCCTCCAACTACAAAATAGCCTATTCCCGCCACCACCATAAAAAAAATGACGAGGGGTAAACCTGATACAAGCTTGTTACTCACCAACTATCTCCTTGCGCTATAACTATTATGCTATCTTTTTATTTCAGAGGTAAGGCCAATTTAAGGGCAATCCCATTTATCTATATCTCTGGGGGCGAGACAATATTCGATACTTTCCTGGCTCTCATTGACTAATTGTACATAGTAGGTCTTATCCACTATCAGGGGACCGCCGCGCCAAACCAATTCCACCGTATTCAAATCACCATCTCGATCATTATAGGGCAGACTCCCTACCCCCACCGTGAGCCATTGGTTGATTTGATTCTGATCACGAATTGAGATTTGTACGCCGTTAAGATTAGGTTTAAACATAAAAATCAAAACGGTTTCTTTATTTTTTTCAGAAAAGGAATACCACCGCTCTTTACCGGCGTCTATACTTCCGAAGGCGCTCGGTCCATCCAGGTCGAAGGGTGTCACGCCGGTTGGCTGTGTCGTAGGTGGAGGTGGCGGTGGCACTATCACCGCTACTGGCACGGCTGATAAACGATAGTCAATATCGCCAATAAAAGGTGCGCCAACCCAGCCTTTTTTGTTGTCAGGCGTGATGACTTCCAGCCAATCCGTGCCAGGGGTGCGCCTTAAAATTACAACCTCATCGCCTTTGTAAACCGCCCCCGCATAGCCGTATTCTAAACCTGGCCCCCAACGCACATTTAAGTTGTTGGGAAGGACAATCCCGGTAATGGGCGATGCGGGGGTAGGGGAAGGTGTTATGGTTAAGATTGGCGTGGATGAGGCCGGTGCATCGGTTGGTGGCGGAGTAATGGTAAGCGTGGGGATCGGAATCAAAGGTGTTGCAGTAGCGGTGGGGGGAGTAGACGAAACAGGCGGTGGCGAGGTTGGATCTCTTGGTATTTTTGCAGGTGTTGAGGTAGATACCGTTGGAGTCAACACAGATGAAACAGTACCCTCTATAGTAGGGGTTGGGGTAGGAAACGGAGTCAAAATCAAATAACCCACCCCCAAAATAAGGATTAAGAAAATAACCACCGGCACAACGATTGAGAATCTTTTTAGCATAAGCCACTTTTTACAGGGAGCAGATGAGATTATTTTTTGGGCCGCTGCGACAGGTAATAAACCCAAAGATAGTAAAAGAAATAAGCAATCAGGAAGGCCAAAGCAATGTAAACTACCCCCCTGGAGTCGCCCAGCAGTTGCTCAAGCTGAGGGGCAATCATCCCACCGGCCAGCACCGCGACGGCCAAAGAAAGCGGGATCAAATATCTATTAGTCTCATGCTGACGCTCAACTTTTTCACGCTCCGCAGCAAAAGCCTCTGCTCGCTTTTGCAAGTCAGATACCCGACTCTGCGTTTTGAGCAATTCCGAGCGGGTTATGGATAACTCCTCCGTTACTTTTCGCGCCTCTTGCCGCTGCTTGCTGGCATCTTTACGTGATAAAGCCAAAGCTTCATCACGCCAGCCGATATCCGAAATGAGAATCTGAAAGAGGCGGCCCTGGATCCGCAGCTTCATCTCATTAATGGTCCGGTCAATATCGCCGTTGGCTGAAACCAGTTTTTGCAGGGCTTCCAGGGCAGCGTCTTTTTCAATCGCCGGCTGCTCGGTATCAATTTTATCCAGAAATTCAGGGATATTCTTGAGCGGATTGCTGGTTTGCAGCAAAGCTTCAATTTCACCCAATTTTTGCAGCCACATCTCCACGGTTTGGGCTGTTGCTTTGACATTGACCTTGAAGAAGGCATCCCGCTGATTTTTGATCTGCTCCCGCACAGTTCCCAATTCATTCTGGCATACTTCCAGTTCGTGAGTTTCGACAACCCCGTTTACTTCCGCCTCGTGGAGGGAAACTTCCAGGTCTTTCACCAGCTCTTCGTACTCACCCAATTGACTGTGCTCACGGCCAATCGTTTCCAAAATTCGGGCTTGCGACCAGGGATCAAGCCTGGCTTTCAAATCCCGGATACGCTTCTGCTCAATCTCCACCAATCGCTGGCTAAGCGTTCTAAAGCCGGACATGCTGGCCCATTCCGGCGGAAAGTTGCCCTCGTGATGTTTGGCATAAACCAGACCCCATAACCACTTGGCAACGTCACGGTGTTCGTAGTTATTGGTCTGGATAAACTCCTGATCGAGCCGCTCCAAAGCTTTGAGGTACTCTTTTGCCTCAATCAAACGCATAACTTCGTTGTATTTTCCGTCATGGTCGGCTTTAAGCTCTAAATCCGCAATCTTAGGGGACAGATTCAGGCGTAATTCCTGAGACAGTCCAGGATACTTGCTCTGCTCAAGATCGAGGATTGCCTTGTAGTGACGCAAGGCGGCCTGATAATCAGGTTCAAGTTTGTTCAAGGCTCTAAGGGCAAAGAGCGCTCGCGCATCCGCACATTCCTTTAATTTTTTACGGCGGCTTGCGGCCCAATGAGTTGGCCCCGGATCAAGCTCAAGCAAAGCCTGGTAAGCTTCGTCAAGCGTATTGTACTGCTGAAAAATCTCCTCACTGCTAAAGCGAAACTGGGTATCTCTGGCACTCGTCTCGTCTATGGCCGCCTGAGCCGCCTTGATCATACTCTCATATTGGTTAACTCGTAACTGTTTGAGTTTTTCCTGCAAATCATCCGTTTCACTGCCGGCCTCCAGAGTTTCCAGCACCTGGATCTTACTTTGCAAAATCCGGATGGCTTCATCAGGCTGCTCCGGGTGTCCCGAAGCATAAGCTACATTGGCCTCGTGATGGTGATACTCAACCAGTCGCAAACGAACTTTCTGCCAGATTGCGTTCTGGGTGTCTACCTGATCTGTAGCATTACTATAAAGCTGCCAAATAATTTCGTAATGATTTACAGCTTCGGTGAATTGTCGGCTCTCCCAGTAGCTTTCGGCAGACCGGCTTAGCACATTGAGGTACTCCTGACCAATTTCAGAGGCCAGATTTGGATTTTGTTCAAACGCCTGTTGATAATCGCTCAGCGCTTTTTCCAGTTGATCTTGCTGCACATGGATTTTACCCCGCAGGCTCAAGGCATCCAGGAAACCCGGATAAGTTTCCAGGGCCGCCTCAATCATAGCCAGGGCGCGGTCGGCATGGTAGCGACCCTTTTGAATATAACTGCGGGCTGCTTCGACAAATTTGGCGGCCTGATCCTGCAAAGCCACCCGTTCCACCTCTTCGGCCTCTGTGTTGGCTTCTTCTAAAGCCGCTACAAAATCGGCGATACTCTCAAAACGGCTGGCCGGATCTTTGGCGGCGGCCCGGCGCAAAACAGCATCAAAGAAAGTACCCAACTCCGGCATTATTTCTGACAGCAGTGGCAGCGGCTCGTCCAGATGCTGGTTCATCAATTTGTAATAGCCCGATCGGCTTTCAAAGGGATGGCGATTGGTCAGCATCTCGTAAAAGGTAATTGCCAGAGCATATTGGTCGGTGGCTGGGGTGGGCGTTTCCTGCCGCCACTGTTCCGGGGCCATATAATCAAGTGTGCCGATGATGGAGGTGCTGGAGATCTGCGAAAACTCATCCCGCAGCAGCAGTTTTACCAGGCCGAAATCCGTCAGAACCGGTCGTACCGGCTCCTGGGAAGTATCCAACAGAATATTGTTGGGGTTAACATCCCGATGAATGATGCCCTGGTTGTGGGCGTAATGCAGGGCCGCCCCAATTTGCCGGACAATGTTGACGGCCTCACTGCGCGGCAGCGACCCCAACTTCAGTTTATCACGCAGTGTTCCGCCGCCAACATATTCCATGGCAATAAAAGACGGCTCCTCATCGCCGCTGGTTTCGAGGATACGGATAATATTGGGGTGTTCCAGCCGGGCCACCGCGCGAGCCTCTTGTTTAAACCGCTTCACCTGGGTGGTATCGTTGTAACCGGGGGTTTTGAGCACCTTCAACGCCACCGATTGGGTCTGATTGACTCCCTGGAGTTCGGCCAGATAGACGGTGGCGAAACCGCCCTGACCAATTTGCTGTAAAATTTTGTAGCGGTTGGGCAAGCCTAATCTGACATTTGCTAACATTTCACCAATCCAGGTCAAGTCAAAAGCATGACTGTAAAGTTTGTTCCGAATCTCCAGCCGACCATTGCGAGTTACCGCCAGCCCATAAAGTTTCAGCCGGTTGATGGGCGGTGATTGTTCATCATCGGCCACCGACTTTTCTTCCAAAACTCGCTTGTAAATTTTGAGCATGTCATGGGCGCAGGGTCACTGGTGACACGGGTCTGGACAAATTGAATATTGTCCTCACTGCGCGCCTCCGCCGCCAGAAAGAGTTTCCGCACCAGAACATCCACCAGCGAGCCATCCGATTTCACTTCAAGGGCATCAGCCTTTAGCAGAGCATCGCACAATTTCTGGGTCAAATAAGGATGGCCGTTGGTCCAACCATATATTTGATTAAAATAGTCCGCAGCCTGCTCCAGGTATTTGGACTCAATTTCAAGCCGAAACAGATCGCACTCTTCCTTGGTAAAGTCGCGCAGGGTAATGGCCTGACTCACATTAAAAGGGGTCCGGGTATGATCTTTAATCAATTCATCGGGAGTGGCCACCCCTGAAAGCACAAAGGTCAAGCGGTGCAAGTCGGGATAGTGTACCCGGTCGTTATGCACCGACCGAATGGCGGCAAAAAAGTCATCGGTAAAGCCCAGGCCCAGAGTCATATCAATTTCATCCACAAAAATAACCACCGGAGCAGAGATTTCTACCAAAACAACTTCTCGCAAGAATTGCAGAAAGCGTTGATTGAGCGTTGACAGACGCGGCCGCTCGTCCCACCAGCTTTCCACCTTCACTTGTAACTTGAGCCGGCGGGCCAGTTCAGCAATCAGGCTAAAATACCAGCTATCAGCCTCAACACTCAGGCCGATGGTATTGAGATCAATCAGGGCAGTTCTGACCCCCGCTTTGGTCAGCTTTTCCGAAGTGGCAAACATCAGGCTGGATTTACCAATCTGACGGCAGGCCAGAATATAAGCAAACTTGCCGGCCTGGCATGCCTGTAACAACTGCTCATCGGCCGGGCGTGACAGGTAAGTGCCATATTTAGCTTGAACCGGACCGCCAACCGCCAGTTTCATTGCTTGATTAACCATTCAGGCGCTCCTTGAAATAACGCTCATACAAGTTGTTCCGAAACACCACTTGCTGGCCCAGCCTTTTAATCAAACCGGCTTCGCGCAAACGGTGAAAAACATCATTCTCTTCCAGGCTGCGCTGGTGGACAACCAGGGCCAGAGCTTGTTTTAGGTCCGGTTTACGCAAAACCCGGCGCAGATAATGCCGCAGGTGTTCACCAAACGGGCCGTTATCCTCGGTGGCGTGGGCCAGCAGGGCTGGCAACTCCACTTTACCGATGGCCAACAAATACAGAGCTAAACGGGTTAAAAACGGATGCCCGCCAACCAAATCCATCAACTGGTCCAGTTCACCTTGATTAAGGGGTAAATGATGGCGGCGGTTGAGTTCAGCCATTTCCCCCAGGATAAAATCTTGTAAGGTAATTGGAGTAGCCACATTAAAAGGTGATTGATTCGGATTATCAATCAAAAGGTAAGGATCAGTTGAACTGCTCAAAAATAACGTCATCTGGGCAAAATGCTCGTTATCTACCCGGTCGTTGTGCCACGTCCGCAACATGCCAAAAAAATTGCCTTTGAAAGGGCAGCCCTGCATTCGCTCAACCTCATCCATGGCCAAAATAAATGATCCCTTGAGTCGAGGAATAATATAATCCGTCATATAGTGGCTGCATTTGATGATATGGGTGCGCCGGCCCGACCAGTATTGGTCAATCGCTTCGGGCAGGCCCAACGCATCGCCAATCATCACACAAAGCTGGATAAAAAAGTTTTCTTCATCCGCCAGGTATTGTTCGGTAAATTTTTGAAAGTCAATATAGGCGTGCTGCTGCTCACCACTTTGTTTTACTCGATACAGCATCCGGTGCATCAGCGAACTTTTACCCGTTTGCATCGGGGCCTGGGCAAAAAGCGTAGCGGCGTAAGGGCTGGTAAGCTGCCGCCAGCACTGCTCATCGGCTTCACGCTCAATATAGAATGGCGAATCAGGGCGCATTGTCCCAAAAGGTGGCTCGATTTCAAAAGACATTTTTTCTGGACGCACCTCCGCCGGAGGCCGGTTACGAGTGGGGCGGGACCTGGGTTGCGATATGGGGGTTTCCAGCCAGTGCTGGGCGGTGGCTGCCCCCCAAAAGGCCACCTGTTTGGGCAGAGGCGCTGTCGGCAGATCGTCCAGGGCTTTGAACTTGAGCGCACCCAGCAAATACAAAATCAACCCGCGATAATATTCGCGCCAATCATCCAGGTTATACAAACATTTGCGGGCCATTTTACGGATGACCCGCAGCATCTCAAAAGGTTTGCCCAAAGCCAGGTGGGGCAACACGGGCGAGACGGCGTCATCGCCGGACAAAATCGTTTGATACAGTTGTTCGTAAACTGGCACAATTGTTTCCGCCGGCCAGCCAATCTCGGCCAAAATAGGCGGGATAAGTGTCACCAAAACTTCGGTTTCCAGGCGCAGCAAATCGTGCAGCACATGGCCCTGGCGAACGGTGGCAAAATCAATCAGGCTAACTTCACGGGTGGCCGGGTCTACCAGAATATTTTCCAGGTTCAAATCGCCATGAATAGTCGAATTTTTCACCGGCAGAAAATCACGCAGCAGGTTTTGATAGCTGAGCAAAGGGTTAGGCAAAGAAGCCGGAAAAGCACCCTTAGCGCTTACCGAACGGCGATTGTGCTTCAAGCCGGATGGCGCAGCGCGGCTATCCCCGCCTGAGCAAAAATTCAAGGCCGGTTGGCAGACCTATTCGTGAGGCTGAGGTATCAACAGCTTCGCCCAATGCCTGCTGTACCTGGCTAACCAATTGATCGTGGCGGGTAGCTATCACCACCCCTGCCAGCGACTCAATCACCCGGTCATTGGGATAAGCAGCTACATCTGGCACCTCCACCACCCGAACACGATAAGAAAGCGGAGTATGACCCTGCGAACCTGGAGGAAAATTGAGAGTCAATTCGTGTCGCTTCTGGTCGGCTTTGGTAATAACAAAGCCTTTAAGTTGGATTATGTCTCCAGCAGCACCACTAAAAATAGGCAAGCGATCACCTGCCTCGATAACCTCCGCATTCTCAGCAACCGTTGGGCTAAATTTGAGCACTAAATTGACCGGCAGCACCAGATCATAATCTGATTGCATTTGAAAGGTCTGGTTAGCCCAGCTACCCAGCCACCAATTTGAGCCAATGATTTCAAAAAGGCGACTCTCTAACACCCAGCACAGGTCTTCGGTGGTAGCCTGCTGGCTGTAATCGCTTAGACTTTGTACCGAAAAAGTGCCAGCACCGACCAGGCTGTAATGCAAACCGCCCCACTGGCTGCCGGGTGGAAAAACTGGAGCGCCCTTAAGTTGAGCAATATTGGAAATGGTATGCTCAACCCAGGTTTGATACGCCTCCCACTCTCCCTGAATCAGCCCGGCAGGCGCTATTTTAATCGCTGTTGGCAAATAGGCCCGCCCACCTGGCTCAACCAGCCGCACCCGGAAAGTGCGGCTGCCGCTAAACCCCCGCCCAAATTCGGCTTCAACCGCAATCTGTTTGAACGCGCTGAACATCACCCGTAAAACAGATTCTATTTCCTCACCCAATTGGATGTTAGCCGCTACTCGAATGTCTAACCTTTTGCCAGATTGGTTGGCCTTCACTGACCCCTTCCCCATCTCACTTCCTCATTGGCCTTACCCCGGCCTATCCATAAATCAAACTGGCCCCATCCCATGCATAAACGCATTCAAGGAGAGGCCAGTTTTTTGGTAAAGACTCAACAATACGGCCATTTTGTGAATAACATCACAAAATTACGGCCTATTTTAACACATATTAACCCAGTCGGTCAAAGACCTTAAATTAGTATAGCATAGAATCGTCTGGTTAACCTTACAATTTCATGCCAATATTATTCGATTTGCAATAATTTAGTCTATCCTAAAAATTAACTAGCACGCCTCACCTTCGCTTTTCGACCTCTCCCCACCTTGTGCTATAATAGCCCGGTTTTGTGAAACAGGTTACAGGTTACAGGTTGAAGGTTAAACGTTAAACGTTGAACGTTCAACCTTCAACATTTAACGAATTATGGCTTTTTCATTCGAACTCCTAACCGAAGATACCCAGACCGCCGCCCGCGCGGGGATTATTCACACTCCCCACGGCGACATTCCGACGCCGGTGTTTGCGCCGGTGGGTACTCAGGCGACAGTCAAAACGCTGACGCCGGTTGATTTGGAAGAATTGGGGGCTACGCTCATTCTGAGCAATACCTACCATCTCTACCTGCGGCCCGGCGCGGACCTGATTGCCGATTTCGGTGGGCTGCATCATTTTATGCAGTGGCCTCGGCCCATTCTGACCGACTCCGGCGGCTTTCAGGTCTTTAGCCTGGAAGGGCTGCGCAAAATTGACGACGACGGCGTGACCTTTCGCTCCCATATTGACGGCTCCTATCACCGCTTTACCCCCGAATCGGTCATTGCGGTTGAAGAAAAGCTGGGGGCCGACATCATCATGGCCTTTGACGAATGCCCACCGCCCGGAGATTACGACTACAACATCAAGGCTCTGGCCCGGACGCATCGCTGGGCCGAGCGCTGCAAAGCGGCTCAAACTCGCCCGGATCAGGCCTTGTACGGCATCGTTCAGGGCGGCATCTTTGCCGATTTGCGGGCACAGAGCGCCGCATTTCTGGCAACGCTGGATTTCCCCGGCTACGGCATCGGCGGGTTGAGCGTGGGCGAAACCAAAGCGCAGATGCACGAAATGCTGGAAGTTATGCACCCGCTTCTGCCGCGCCACAAACCCCGCTATTTGATGGGCGTCGGCAGCCCGGAAGATTTGTTTGAATGTGTGGCGCGGGGGGTGGATCAGTTTGACTGCGTTCTGCCGACCCGCATCGCCCGCAACGGCGCGGTCTTCACCAGGCAAGGCCGGGTCAATCTGCGCAACGCCCGCTTTGCCACCGATAAAAATCCCATCGAAGCGGACTGCCAATGTTACACCTGCCGCACCTTCAGCCTGGCCTACCTGCGCCACCTGCTCATGGCCCAGGAAATTCTGGCCCTGCGCCTGACCACCCTGCACAACCTCCACTTCATGCTCGACACCATGCGCCGCATCCGCCAGTCCATTCTCGATGGCACGTTTGCCGGGTACAAGAATACGTTTCTGGCAAGTTATCAACCCGTGAAAAGTAGACAGTAGACCACAATTTGTTCGCTGCAAGCCGGTCTGCGACCGGCGTCCGGGGGTCACAGACCCCCTCGAAGCTTGAAAATTCCCTGTCTACCGTCTACCTGCATAAAGGAGTTTCTCAACATGGACCTGTTCCAAGCCCTGATCCTCGGCCTTGTCCAGGGGTTAACTGAATACATTCCGGTCTCCAGTTCCGGCCATCTGGTGCTGGTCCCCTGGCTGCTGGGCTGGCCCGACGCGCCTTTTACCTTTGAAGTTCTGGTGCAGTGGGGC
>JAAUSP010000269.1 GCA_012032575.1 Anaerolineales bacterium
TTTACCCAGAGGGGTGAGCCTGCAACTTCTGCCCGATGGGCTGCAAATTACCTACAACTGGTTCAACCCGACTTATTTGGGGCTGGCTTTTGTGGCCTTAGTGTTGATCGGATTCCTCTTGGGCGGATTCAATCATTTGGGCTGGTGGCTGCTGGTGACGCCCCACATGTGGGTCGGGATTGGCATGGGGGTTGTGGCCCTGACCAACCTGATCAACCGGACGACCATCACGGTTAATTCCAGCGCCTTGAGCATTGCCCACTGGCCTATTCCCTTCCCCTTTTCCCGCCGGTTTGACCCGATCCTGCTGAAACAACTGTATGTGAAAGAGTTCAGACGCCAGCACAAATCCAAAGTTTCTTACACCTACGATCTCTATGTGGCTACCTGGAGCGGGCGGACACACAAAGTGGTCAGCGGCATCAAAGAAGCGCACGTGGCCCTGGCCCTGGAGCAAGAAGTTGAACGGTTTTTGCGGATCAAAGACCAACCCAGTCCCGACGAATTTCGCTGGCTGTCCGGTTGGGAGAGCAACCGGCTGCGGCTGGACTGGAAAAAGCTGGCTGCGACGCACTCGCTCGACTTCGATCCCGGCAGCAGCGCCGAAAAGGCTACCATCAGCGGGGTTTATCGCGGCTATAACTTGAATGTGAATACGTTTCACAACAGTGAACAGCGGTGCGCCGGTACCCGTATCGCCCTGACCCTGGCCGCCCTTCCTCCGCTTGACCCCACGCCCCGCCCCCGCGCTGACGACAAGGTGGGCCAACCCCTGTCGGCGGAGCAGATACTATCGCGGCTGGCCTCCGGCGGCCTGCCCCGCGCAGAGGGCGAGACGATTGAAGTGGATGCCCAGGGTCAAAAAATCCATTATGAGCACACCCGCGCCATTCTGAATACGCAGCAGTTGCGCCAGGCCTGTGACCGCATGGTGGCTCTGGCCGAGGGCTACGCCGAATTACGGACCATCGGCGCTGAGGCCATCCCCGCTCTGGAAACGCTGGCGGCCAAGCCGGAGCACGTCTTAAATCTGGCCGCCCGGCAGTTAATGCGGGATATTGCCGCCGATACCACCGCCCGCCTGGGCCATCAGCCGGACCATTTTTACTGCCGCCGCTGTCTGACCCGCTGCGCCCCCTATACCGGCCAGGTCACCCTCATCAAACAGGTGACTTACTACGGCTGCCGCACCTGCCGCCAAAGCCAGGCATTTTTGAAGTGGGCCGGGCCGGTGGTGGCTGTGTTAGACAGCGGGATGACCAAAGAGTGGGTCCAGCAAGCCGGAACCGTGCGGGTCAACTGGCTGCGTCACCGCGCCCCCTTTGATTTTGAAGCCGTGGAAATCGTCCAGGCCGGCGATGAGGAGATCGAGCGTTTTGCCGTCCAGGTGGGCAACGATACCGACCCGCTGCGCCAACCCCTTTACAAGGAGATGACCTGCCGCCTCGGTCTGTCCTGCCACCTGTCTGACAACAGCCTGCGAATCCTGCGCCGCATCTTCGGCACTGTCGAGCGCGGCCCTCTCCTGGCCGATGTGGTGGATACAAGCGCCAATGAGCGCAGAGCAGAGATTGAGGACGAAGAGCAGTCGGTTAGCGGTTCAGTCTCGACAGCTTGAGTTAGAAATTCAACCACAAAGACATAAAGGACAGGATTACATATTCCAGCATGTCATTTCGAGCGCCAGCGAGAAATCTTGGTCCTTGCCTGCAAGTTTAGGCAGCGGGGAAGAAGATTCCTCCCCGCTTCGCGGGTCGGAATGACATGACTTTGTGTCTTTGTGTCTTCTGGCAAATCATCCTCCCGTTGGAAAAGTGACGCCTGATTGACCGTTCTCCTCACGCGGCGCGTGGTATAATTTCAGAGTTGTGAAACGAGGCGGCGAGGATTTTCTTATCTTCGCCTCCTCGCCTCCCGCCTCATCGCATCTTTTCAGGAGTATTACTATGCATCGCTTGTTTACCTTAATTGTAATCATTGCCCTCGGCGGCATTGCCGGGTGGTATGGGTTCATCCAGAGTCAGGAGGCCGCTGCTGCTACGCCGACGCCCAGCGCCTCCGCCGATCAAATTAACGAGACGCCCTCGCCGGATGGCAGTTGGACGGCAATCATCAATGCCGACGCCGGCAGTCTCGACCTGCGGCAGGAGCCGGACGGTCAGGTGGTCAATGTTTTTCCGGCGGGCAGCACCATCGGCCAGGTGACCTGGTCGCCGGACAGCAGCGCGCTGCTGGTGGTGCAAAACAATTGGATTTTCAAAGAGCCGCTCGGAACCGGCGTCGCCAGCAGCGGGCCGATTACCCTGTGGCAGGTGGATTTCAAGGACGATAAAGCGCAGCCAGCCCGGCAGGTGTTTCAATCCGACACTCCGCTGGCGCAAACGCCCCCAGGCGAAGACAACGCCGAGCAAATCGTCTTTGGACAGTGGTCGCCCGATGGACAGACGGTTTTGTTCTGGTTGGGACCGTTGGGCGTGTCGGTGCTGATGGATGGCCTGCCCCTGTTTGCCCTGAACGTGAGCAGCGGCCAGGTTAGCCCGGTGGTCGAGTGGGCGCTGCTCAACCCGCGCTACCAGAGCTGGTCGCCCGACAGCACCCGGCTGGCCGTCACCGCCGGGGCCGACCGGGTAGCGCAGACCAACAAATGGCTGGTGCTGTGGGATGCCGCAACCGGCCAGAGTACCACCGTCATCAGCCAAACCGAGCAAATTCCCGGCATTGTGGCCTGGTCGCCCCGGAACGATTGGCTGGCCTACTCCGCCGTGCCGGCCAGCGAGACCGGCGACGACTCATACCACGTAGCGGAAATGAACAATCCGGCCATTGCCGGGCGGCGGGTTTATCTGCTCAACCTGGCAACCAACCGCTGGCGGCATCTGAACGGAGCGGACAGTTTCCAGGATAACCCGCTGTGGAGCGACGACGGTGCGACGCTGTACTACGTTGAGCGGCAGGGAGACAGCCTGCAACTGATGGCCGCCGACCCCAAAACCGGCCAGTTCCAGCCCGTCCCCGACGCCGCGACGCCCCTGCCCGAATACGTGGGCTACTACGGCCAGTCGGAGTTCGACTGGCTGCTGGAGTATCGCCCCGGTGCTTTCACTGGCCGGGCAGCCTGTCCCCACCCGGAGGCCACGCCCAGCGCCTCCGCCGATCAAATCAACGAGACACCCTCACCGGATGGCAGTTGGACGGCCAGCGTCAACCAGACCGCCGGCAATCTGACCCTGCACCGCCAAAGCGATAGCCACCGCTTCACCATCTTCCCCTCCGGCGATACCGCCTTCAAGGCTAGTTGGTCGCCTGACGGTCAACGTTTGGTGGTGGGTGCGGACGAATTATTTCGCCACGGTACCTGATCAAGCAGTTCAAGCCAACCTCCCCATCGAAATTTGGCAGGTACAATTCAAGGATGGCCAGCCCACCCCACCAACCCGTTTGTATCAATCCCCCATTCCGGCTGATAAAGATACTGAGCAAATTGTCCTCGGTCACTGGGCGCCTAATAGTCGCTATATCGTATTTTGGAAAGGTACACTTTCCGCTTCAATTCTAGCGGATGGCTTACCTGCATTTATTCTGGATGTTCAGAGTGGGGAAATTTACCCGGTTGTACCAGGCTCCACCACTGCCTCTCCCTTTCAGGATTTAGCAAATGATGACCTCGCTTTAGCTAATCCCCGTTATCATAGTTGGGCCCCGGATAGTTCCGCGTTGGCTATTACAGTCGGGGGCTAGTCGGTCGGCCCTGGTGAATAAGTGGCTCAACCTGGTTAACCCAATGACTGGACAAATCACCACCGTCATCAGCCAGAGTGAGCAAATTCCCGGCACCATAGCTTGGTCACCCAAAGGTGACGTAATTGCCTACGCCGCTGTACCCGCCAACCAGACCAGCCCGGATTGGGCCGATTGGGGAGTCTTTGATAATCCGGCTATCGCCGCGCGACGTATTTATCTGCTGGACCCGGCAACGGACAAATATCGCCGCTTGAATGAAGTGGAGTCTTATCAGGATGCGCCGGTGTGGAGTGAGGATGGAAGCACGCTTTATTACGTCCAGCGCAACGGCGACATGCTGGAAGTTATGGCGGCTGATCCCGCCACCGGTCAAACCGAAACCGTGCCGGGCCGCAGCCAGCCAGTTGATGCGCCAGACCTGATGGGTCCCCTGGTTGGCTACTACGGTCAGTTTGGCCGGGAGGAACTGCTGGCAGATCTGCCCTAAGCGTCTAGGATCAGGTTTTAACGTGGTCAGACCTGCGCCTGGAACGGGAGTTTCAGACGTATCGGGGGGATGAGGGGAGTCAAAGTTTCAAAGTAGCAGAGTAGCAGGTAGCAGAGTAGCAGGTAGCAGAGTAGCAAGTGGCAGGGCGGCACAAGTTTTGCTTCACCAGATGGTTTCTACTTGAGTCACGTGTGATGGCCGGGAGTGGGTGAGGCGTATTATAATGATACAAATGACCGAATCACGCGGATTTTTAAGCTAAAAAACTATTCGAGCCATTCGTCTATTTGAGCTATTCGCGATTACAATTTGAGCCATTCGAAAAAATCTGGCTCTACTGATGCTTTAATCCAACGATGCCTGGCTTATTGTCAAAACGTATTTTAGTCTCTATCTTCTCACTTCTTATTTCTATATTCTTCTTCCCCCTCCTCACCGCCTGCAACATCCAACCCACGGACCTGCTCCTCAAAACCGGCCTCATCACGCCGACCCCTACCCCCGATCCCTTTTTTCATTATCGTGCCGCCTTGCAGCCCTGGGCACGTAATGATGTCGAGAGCGCCGGCCCCCTGCCCAGCTATCACATCAGCGCCACTCTGGATGAAGCGGGTCAGACTTTGCAAGGAGTCGCCCAGGTCATTGTCCCCGCTCCCGATTCGGAAGTGGTTTTTCGACTCTACCCCAACCTGCCCAATTACGGCGGGGCCAGCCGGGTGACAGCGGCGCGGGTCAACAATGCTCCGGCAGAAATAACCTCTCTAGCGGACGGCGCAGCCGTTCGACTGCCGCTGCCCGCAGGCAAACCGACTTCTGTGATGATAGATTTGGCGTTTACCACCCAACTGCGGGGACAGCCCGGCCTCGACGAGGCCAATTATTCACTGTTTGGCTGGGATGGCCCAATTTTGACCCTGCCAGGTTTTTACCCCACGTTAGCCGTCCGCCAGGGCAGCGACTGGGTGCTGGATGTCCCGCCCACCCACGCCGACGTGCTTTACAATGAAGCCGCGCTTTACCAGCTTGATTTGACCCTGCCACGAGATTTGGTGGTAGTTGCCAGCGGCGTAACCCTGAATGTGATAGACAACCCCAACGGCAGTCGAACCTGGCAAATGGTGGGCGGCCCCTGCGCGATATGACCGTTATCGCCGGGCCGTTTCAGGCAGTCAGCGAAAGCGCCGCCGGAGCGACTGTCACTTCCTATTATTTGCCCGGCCACGAAGCCGCCGCCCGGCTGGTATTGGCCCATGCCACGGCCTCACTGCGCCTCTACAGCGATACTTTCGGTCTCTACCCCTACACCGAACTGGATGTAGTGGAAGCGCCGCTCAACTTTCGGGGCATGGAGTACAGCGGGCTGGCGCTCATCGGCGAGGATTTATACCAGGGGGACCAGCCCGAAACGGCGGCTGGCTCGACCCGTTCCCGGCTGGCCTTTCTGGTGGCCCACGAGGTAGCTCATCAATGGTGGTATGGCGTCGTCGGCAACAACCCCTACCAATCCCCCTGGCTGGACGAAGGCATGGCCGAATACAGCGCCTTTGAATACTACCGCAGCGTCTTTGGCGAAAGCGAAGCCCAACGGCTGATGACCGCCCGCTGGCTGATCCCCTTCGACAGCGCCGCCGGGGTCATAGACGGTATCGTGGATCGCCCGGCGGCTGATTTCAACCCGGCCAGTTATGAACTGCTGGTCTACGCCAAAGCAGCTCTTTTTTTTAATGCGTTACGGGAACAATTGGGCGACGCCAAATATCGGCAGGTGATGCAAACCTACTATCTCGAAAACCGCTATAAAATTGTCACTCCCCAGACTTTTTTGGTCACGGCCCAGCGGGTGTCCGGTGAGAATTTTAAATCCATTGGCGGAAGAGTGGCTGAGGTAATCTCAATCCCGCCGAGTCGCCGCCACTGCTCTCCGGCTGCTTCGACCAGTAGCACGGCCTCACCGCCGATGAGCGCCGGACGGATTTTATCCCCGGTTCGATAAAACCACTGCTCACCGCCTGCCCCGCCGGAGTGCGCACGCTGCTGATTCCGGCGGCGATCACCGCTTCCACCGGCAGCACCCCCCGCAGGTCACGAATTTGCCCCACCGCAATAAAACGCCCGTCTTCGCCGGTCGAAGCCAGGGCCACCGCCGCCAGCGCGCCGATAATGCCGCCGCCGGTGCCGCCCAGTTCCCTCAGAATCAGTTGATGCGATTGGGCCAGTTGACGCGCTTCTTCCTTCGTCACCAGCGTGGTTTTGGTGCGATAGCCAAACTCAACAGCCGGTAAGGGCATGTTTAAGGCCACACACAAGCCGGGGTCGCTGCCGGGCTGGAAACGGGCCAGCATGAGCGCGGCCACCTCGTCGGCCACCTCGGTTAAATTTAGCGTGGTTTCGTCCACGGAGAGGTGAATCACATTGGCGCTGTTCCGGGCCGTCATCGGCACGCGGGGATCATTGAGCAGTTGGTGGCGGGTAATGCCAATCAGCGGCCAGCGTTCGGCCAGAATGGCGGCAATATCGCGGGCCAGCCGGCCCGTTCCCGGCGAGTCGAGGATGTCGGTATCATCCAGTCCAATAAAAAGGGTTGACATAGGTTTGTTCCTTTGCTATAATAGTTTTGGTATATACCAAACTATAGAGGTTCAATAAGGAGTAATCAAAATGGCTAAAATATTTGTCCGTGAACGTAAGCATGTGGGTGAACTGGCCGGACGCCCCCGCTTTGCCATTATTGGCGTCGAGGGCAGCGATCTGAAATTTTTCAAACCTCACGTGCGCCGCACTGAACTGGATGCCATTGCCCAGAGTGTCGGCGCTGAAGTGGTGATTCTACCCCAGGGCGAAGCTAATCCCCAGGGACCGGGCAAAGGTGAACGCCGCCGTCGGGGTCGGCATCAAACCGGAGACTGAGACCTATGCCTCGCCCGCGCAAGTGGCGTCGCCTCCGCCATGAGCCACAGCCTGCTATTTTCAAGCCCGTTGGGCTGCCTTTGGGCAAGTTGGAACAGGTCACGCTGCTGCACGAAGAATTAGAGGCGTTGCGCCTGACTGATCTGGAAGGCCAGCACCAGGCCGACGCCGCCAGCCAGATGAACATTTCTCGCTCCACTTTACAACGCCTGGTCACGGAAGCCCGGCGCAAAGTTGCCCTGGCCCTGGTCAACGGCGCGGCGTTACACATCGAAGGCGGAGTTTTTCGCGTGGCCGCCGTGCGCTGGCACTGCGGCGACTGCGGCCACGATTGGGACATCACTCACGGCAGCGGCCAGGGCCAGCCGGAGAGATGTCCCCAATGCGGCAGTTCAGTCATTCGGGAAAGGTAGACGGTAAATAGTGGACGGTAGACAGTAGACGGTAGACGGGGAAAGTTTTCTTGTTCACAGTCTCAGTACTTCCAATTTTTCGAGGAGTGAGGCATCCTTAGTACAACTTGGTGCTAAATTCGTAACGAAATTAAAGCGGACAAGTACCTTGGTAAAGTCATGTCATTCCGACCGGAGGGAGGAATCTTCGTTGCCACAGCCTAAAATGGTATGGCGAGCAAGAAGATTTCTCGCTAACGCTCGAAATGACACCCAAACCGGGTGCATTTTCCTGTAAAACAAACCTTGCCTGCCGTATTTTATCCCTGTCTACCATCTACTGTCTACCCCTTGTAAATTCGCGTCCCCACATGCTCCCCGGCCACGGCACGGGTGATATTACCGCGTTCCAGGCCATTGACAATGAAAACTTCATGCAGGCTGCGGGCGTCGCGCAGGGCTTCAAGCATGCTCCGTTCGACGGCCAAATCTTCCAGGTCGCGGGCCAGCAGTTCGTTGACCTCGACTTCGGGGATGAATTGGGCCGCCGGGTCTTTTTTGGGGTCGGCGGTGTAGAGGCCCTGCTCATCTTTGATCATAATGCAGCGCTTGGCCCCCATAACCTCGGCCAGTAAAAATGCGCCGGCATCGGTGCGATGCGGCGGGATGCGCCCCAGCGCCGGAGGTCGCTCGAACAGGCCGTAGGGCGGCATGGCGTGGACGACCGGCAGGCAGCCCAGGGTCAGGTATTGGGCTAGCTTGGGCAGGTCGTCGTGACCAATTTTGATACCGCCGCGCTGGCTCAGCAGCACCGCCACCATCAAAGCGTTCTGCTCGCTGATGCTCGACCCCAGGCGGGCCATCACCCCTGTCGGCATACCCAGGTCCATCGCAATAGCATAGGCGTGCCGCGCCCGTGTGCCGCCGCCCGTAGTGATAACAATCTTGTGCGACTGCCGGGCCGCCACTAATTCATCCAGAATCGGCAGCAGCGCTTTGCTGCCCCGGTCAATAATACTTTGCCCGCCCACTTTCACCACAATCAGCTCAGGCAGAAGCCGGTAGACCGGGCCGGTGTCGGTGCTGGCCAGCAGCGCTTTATCCATCAACGACTCGCCCATCAACGGCGAGACAATGTGCAGCCGGCCGCTTTCATCCCGTTCAAGACTCATGCAATCCTCCCAAAATTCCACTAAAATTAAACAGCAATAAGGACTCATTTTAGCACGCCTGAAGATGAGTCACAAGCAGGGATGGTAAAGCAGTATCTTCTCAATAATTCGGGGTAGGGGCACGGCCTTGCGCCTGCCCCACGGGGCGACCGCAAGGGTTCGCCCCTACATATTGAGAAGATACGTAAAGCAGACCCCATAGGTTTTCCAAACCTATGAGGTCTATTCAGCAGAAATGAGGCAAGATTTATCGAAGTCATTTCCGAGGTTTGACTGGACTGGCTATAATTAAAGATATTATGCCCAACCTAACAAAACCGCTGGTCAGACATATTCTTTTGGCAGCCCTCCTTGTGGGTGTCCTGGCTTGTAGATTGATCGCCAGCGCGCCCACTCCCACCCCGTCGCCTGCTCCCACCCCCTCGCCGACTACTCTCCCGCCAACCAGTCCTCCCCCCACCCCTGTACCCTCGCCGACCAGCGCACCCGCGATTGCCTCGCCCACAACCAGTGTGCCGCCCATCGCCACGCCGGAGGTTGACTGGGCCAATTTGTCGCTCTACCAGCAGGCCATGCTGCCCGAATTTGCCGCCGATGTCGAAACAGCCGCCGCTGCGGGAGCCAGCCGTTATTATCTTGAAGTCGAATTAATTCTACCAGCGGGGAATGCCGGCACGCCCCGGCTGGCCGGGCGAGAGCGCGTTCGCTACACCAACACCGAACAGGTGGCGCTATCCGAAATTTATTTCCGGCTTTATCCTAACATGCCGGGCTACGGGGGCAAGATGACCGTAGAGCAGGTAGTTGTTGATAGTGAACCCATCGAGCCGGAGATGGCAGCCAACAACTCGGCGGTGCGAATTCCGCTGTTTCAACCACTGGCACCGGGCGCAGCCGCCGACATTACCCTGCTTTACCAGGCTGATATCCCCAGAGAAACTGAGCAGGGTT
>JAAUSP010000270.1 GCA_012032575.1 Anaerolineales bacterium
AGCATGCTCATCACCCGGTTCTGCGACTGCGGGTCATCAAAACCGAGGCGAATATCGAAGCCGCGCCGGTTGAGGTCGGTGTCAGGGTAAAACTGATCGAAGCAGCTAGGCTCATGACGATCAAAAACATCGTCCCCGCGCCCACCAGCACCACCTGGGTCAGGATGAGCCGGCCTTTACGCCGGAACATATTGCCCAGGGCGATGGCATAGGGCGAGGATAACAGGCGCGCCCCCAACCGCTCGATGGTGCGGTCCAGCCAACTGAAACCAAAGTCGCCGCCCAGGCCGTAAGTGGCAATGGCTTCGCGCACGGTAATGGCCGAGCCGGTCAGCACCGGCCACAAGGCCGCCAGGGCGGGGATCAGGGTGGCGGCGATAATCTGGAAGGTTATGGCCCGCAGCGACACCTGAAATATGTCGTAATCAATATTGAACAGGTTCAAAAACCACTTACTGATGCCAAACGCAGCCATCGCCCCCGGCGGCAGCGAGATGAGAAAGGCCAGCAGACCGTAAATCAAAACGGTCGCCAGGTAAATTTTGAGAATGATCCCCGTGCCGCCGCCGATGGCCTTGATCATGCCAATCTGGTTGATCTGCTGGGTGATCAGGGCGGTCATGGTGTTTGTCACCAGGATCACACTCATAAACAGCGAGATGACGGCCAGAATTTGCAGCACCAGGTTGATACCCTCGATAAAAAAGCGGCCCCAGTGCTCGGCAGGGTCCTGATAGGAGGTGAAGCCCACACCGACGCCTTCCTTGCCCAGCCGGTCTTTGATCTCCGAGGCCCGGTCGCGGGCAAACTCGGCGCTGTAGGGGCTGACCCGGACCATCAACTCGTTGTATTCTCCGGCCGGGATGTTGAAGCGCTCCATGCCCTGGGCATCGGTAAAGAAAACGGCGTCGCCGCCAAAGGCCGGCGGCTCGACAAAGCTGTGCCGGATTTTGCCGGTGATGGGGAAGGCCCGGTCGGTTTTTTCCAGCTCAATAATCACCTTGTCGCCGATGTCCACCCCTAAAAACTGGCTGGACAGCCGCTCGATGCCAAAGTGATCCTCCTCCGGCCATGCCCCTTCCTTGAGCTGTAGCAAGTCGTAGGTTTGCTCCTCGTAGTCGTCGCGCATAAGCAGCCGGGCCGCCTGCCACTCGTCGTCCGGGTGGAGTTTATAGCGCACGGCCACCTCATTCATGACCTCGATTTCCTCCACGCCGGCGATGTCTTCCAGCCGCTCGGCGGTATCGCGGTCAATCCGCTCGTTGAGGGCCATGAACATGTGCGACGGGACCACCGCCTGATGGGCGCTGTCCATCCCAGACAGCAGTTGGTCCACCATGCCAAAAATAGCCCCAATGGCGAACACACCAACAGCGATACTCAGCACCGCCAGGCCGGTGCGAACTTTATTATTCCAGAGATCAAACCAGACTTTATTCCAGATTACACTCATGGCGATTTCCGATTTTGGATTTATGATTTACGATTGCATGTCATTCTGAGGCCGTAGGCCGAAGAATCCCTCAGAACAAAGTTACCAAAACTTTTGTTCCTTCGGGAATTTCAACCTCTTCTAAAAGTTCAATTTTGCCCTCGCGCACAACGACCCATAATGTATTTAACATCGCTTTACCGTACCTTTTTTTATTGGTTGCAACAAAGTGTCATTCATCAGAGATTTTCACAAAGCATCCACTTACAAGTATAATACCCTTACAGGTGGACAGGAAATAGTGATTGAATAATGTTTGGGGGTAACGATGACTTCATTATTGATAAAAAGTAAGGTTCTGCAAGAGATAGAACTTATTCCAGAAGATAAACTGGCTGATTTATATAATTTCATCCACTATTTCAGATTAGGATTGGAAAGAGCACAGGTCACAGGGCCAAATCCAATCCTGGCTTTTGCCGGTTCCTGGAAAGATATGCCGGATGAGCTATTTACCGATTTCACCGCAGAAATAAGTCAACGTCGTCGCCAAGCTTTCACTGGGAGAAGAAATGAAGGCAGCTCTGGTTGATACCAACATTTTGTCCTTATTTTTCAAAGGACACCCTCAAGTTGTGGACAAATTTGAGACATATCTTGAAGAGTATGAGACCATCAACTTGAGCATCATCACTTACTACGAAATTGTAAGTGGCCTGAAACACCGAGATGCCCATAAACAAATAGACCTATTTCTCAATTTTGTTGCCCAGAATACGATCCTCCCTCTGACTCAAGATGTGGCTGACATCGCTGCCGAGATATATGCCCAGGTACGAAAGAGCGGGCAACCGATTGACGATATTGATTTACTGATAGCAGCTACGGCCGTAGCCAATGGTTTAACCCTGGTCACACACAATCAAAAGCATTTTCAACGAATCGTCCAGTTGGAAGTTGAGAACTGGGTCGAAAAGGGTAGTCAATAAATTTATCGGCATACCCTCCCCTCTTTTGTCCCGTCTGTTTACTTACCCATACGCCAGACTATCCCGCACACTAATCTGCGTAGCACTCCGCGCCGGCAAAATCGAAGCCACCGTGGAAATAATCAGGATAATGCCCAGCCAGATCAAGACGGCGAAGTAACTGTATTGGTAATCCAGATTGGCGTCGAACATGGCCTGGCCCAAAAGCTGGGCCAGCGAAGCGGCGGCGGCGATGGAAATGGGCACGGCGGCCAGCCAGCTAAAGAGGCCTTGCAGCACGCCTTCCATCATAAACATGCCGAGAATGGTCCGTGAGCGTGCGCCGATGGCCCGCATCACCCCGATTTCGCGGGTGCGCTCGACCACGCTGATTGAGAGTGACCCCATCAAGCCAATCCCGCCGACGAGGGCGACGATGATCGCCAGGAACAGCAGCATGGTCGTGGTGATGCTGAACTGGCTGTCGGCGGAGGTGCGCTCCTCGTTGCCGGTTTGGGTAAAAAGGACATCCATATTGCGGCCAGTGTAGCGGTCCACCAGTTCATCGCGCACCCGGTCGGTCAGGTCGGCCTCACTGCTGGTGGTCAGCACCCGCAGCGCGCCGCCCTCGTTGTGCTTTTTGGTGGCGGTGAAGACGGCTTCCTGCGGCGCGTAGAGGGTGTCGCTGCTGAAATTGCCGCCAAAAATCACCCGGTACATGCCGATGACCTGCCAGTCATCTTTGCCCAAATCGCCCAAATCGAGGGTGACGGTGTCGCCCAGAGCGATGCCGTTGTCGTCTGCCGTTTCCTGGTTCATCACCACCACCCGCTCATCACCGGGCCGCAGCCAGCGCCCGGCGACCAGCAGCGGGCGATAAAAATCGCTGTCAGCCGGCATGCCGACCAATTCCGCACCCAGGCCGGCTTCTTTGGTTCGCTGGCCTTCCTTGAGAATCGAGGCCGATTTGCTGAACCAGACTTCGGCCCGTTCCACCCCTTCGACCGACTCGGCCATTTGCACGGTGCGGTCAATGCGGTAATTCTCGTCGAAAATGATGAACAGGTTGAAGTTGCGCCGCCCAAATTCGTTGTCCAGGGTCAGGTTGATCGAGGCGGACAGGCTCATCACCACCAGAAACATCGCCCCGGCGGTAATCAGCACCAGTTGGGTCAAAATCAGGCGGCCCTTGCGCCGGAACATATTGCCAATGGCAATCACATAAGGGGCTGACAGAAACTTCTGCCCCACCTGCTCGATGGTCCGGTCCAGCCGGTTCGAGCCGAAGTCGCCGCCCAGGCCGTAGCTGGCAATCGCCTCGCGCACGGTGATGGTCGCCCCGCTCAGAATCGGCCACAGAGCCACAATCAGCGGCGCGGCCACGGCAGCCAGAAATTGATAAATGACCGCCCGCGTCGAGATTTGAAAAACCTCGTAGTCAATATTAAACAGATTCAACCACCACTGGGTAATCGCGAAGGCCAGGTACGCGCCCAGCGGCAGCGCGATGAGCAGGGCCAGCACCCCATAAACCAATACCCCGGCCAGATAGACCTTCATAATATCGCCGGTTTTACCGCCGATGGCCTTGATTATGCCAATCTGGTTGGTCTGCTGGGTAATCAGCGCGGTCAGGGTGTTGAGCACCAGCACCACGCTGGAAAAAACCGAAATCACGGCCAGCACTTGCAACACCAGGTTGAGACCCTCGACAAAAAAGCGGCCCCAATGCTCTTCCGGGTCCTGATAAAAGGTAACGGCCACGCCGATGTTTTCTTTGCCCAGCCGGTCCTTCATCTCCGAGGCCACTGTTTGGGCCAGTTCCAGGCTGTACGGTTTGACCCGCACCTTGAGATTACCGAATTCGCCTTCGGGAATCTCAAACCGCTCCAGACCCTGGGCGTTGACAAAAAAGACGGCATCCCCACCGAATTGTGGCGGCGGCACAAAGGGATGGCGAATCTTGTTGGTAATGGGCAGGGCGCGGTCCATGCCGTCGAGTTCAAAGATGACCCTGTCGCCAATGTCAATGCCGTAATACTGGCTTGACAGCCGCTCGATGCCTACCTCGTCGTCGCGGTGGGGCCATTCGCCCTCTTTGAGCTGTAGGATGTCGTACTTCTGCTCCTTGTAATCATCCCGCATCACCACAGAGCCGCGTTTCCACTCGTCGTCGGGGTGGAGTTTGTAACGCACCGTGACCTCATTGGTCACTTCCACTTCTTCGACGCCCTCGATACTTTCCAGGCGAATAGCGGTCTCGTGGTCAATCCGGTCAATCAAATACATCTGAATGTGCGACGGGGTGACGGCGCGGTGGGCGTTATCCATCCCGGATAGTAGTTGATCCACCATACCAAAAATGGCCCCTATCGCAAAAACACCGGCGGCTATACTTAACACCGCCAGTGCAGTCCTAACTTTATTGTGCCACAGGTCAAACCAGACCTTAAACCAAATGACGCTCATGATGATTTACGATTTACGATTTATGATTTGCGATTTGTTGTCTTGTGTATTTTCTATTTAGACGCAACACGCAAGACGCAACATTGTATACCCCCCTTGACACCTGACACTTGATACTTTTCAATACCCCGTCCACGTCGCCCCGCCCACATACTCATCGCGGGTGATTTTGCCGTTGGTAATTTCGACCACGCGGGGGACGCGCTTGGCCAGCTCTTTGTCGTGCGTGACCATAATCATGGTTTTGCCCCGCTCGACCAGTTTGCTGAACAGTTCAAACACGTCGGTGGCGGTGCGGGTGTCGAGGTTGCCGGTTGGCTCGTCGGCGACGAGCAGAGGCGGGTCATTGGCCAGGGCGCGGGCGATAGCGGCCCGTTGCTGCTGGCCGCCGGACACCATGCTCGGCAGTTTTTCGGCCTGGTCGGCCAGACCGACCGTTTCCAACAGGTTCATAGCTCGCTCGCGGCGCTCTCTGGGGCTGTATTTGTTGGCAAAATCCATCGGCAGGATGACGTTTTGCAGCAGACTCAGGGCCGGCAACATCTGGAAGAACTGAAAGATAATGCCCACGTGCTCGCCCCGCCACGAGGCCAGCTTGTTCTCGCTCATTTTGTGGACTTCGCGTCCGGTCACAATCACTTCGCCCCCGGAAGGCCGGTCAATGCCGGTAATCATATTCAACAGAGTTGACTTGCCGTTACCCGACGGCCCCACAATCGAGACAAACTCGCCGGGTTTTACGTCAAACGAAATCCCCTTCAGGATGGTCACTTCGCCGTCGCCAACCTTGAAGTTCTTAATCACATCTTTAACTTCAATTATTTTGTCGTAGCTGTTATGGCCGTTGCCATTGCCGTTTGTTTTACTCATAAGTTAATCCTCCAGAAAAGGAGTAGAGAGTAGGAAGTAGGAGAAGATAGTAGATGGTAGATAGCTTATCTTTTAGCCACTATCCTCCAACTTCCATCCACTATTCTCTAGTTTTCTCGCGCTGCCCAAATCAAGTTCACTTTGGGCCGGTAGTTGTCCAGGTCATACATTTCTTCTACATCCACCCCGTTGACACCCTGGGTGACGATTTGCAGGTCTACATCGGTTAAATTGTAGCGCTGCTGGTAAGCGGTCATCCGGCCAAATTTGCCCTGAGTTAGTAAATGGGTCGCCAGGATGGCAAAGTTGGTCGCGCCCAACAAATCCTGCCCATCGGGCGAGCCGGTGCGTAATAAATAGGTGAGGGGCTGCATAAAAACTTCTTCGCCCATCAGATGTTGCAGTATTTCCGCCGCTACCATGCCGCTCCCGGCCAAACTGCTGCCGGTTTCGACCACTTCATCCAGGATAAACTCTTCATTCGCTTTTATCTCTTTAGCCTTGTCGGCGGTGAGCAGCTTTAGCACCTCCGACTTGCTGCGCGGCGAAAGATGCGGCGTATATTGCAGTAACTTTTCCGGCACAATCCGCGAGCCGTCGCTAACCGTCACAACGGCGTAATTACCCGGCGTGACGCTTTTATCGCGCATCACCAGGTAAGCCAGCCGCTCCGGGTCATACGGCACTTCGGGGATGATGGCCCGGTCGGCTCCGGCCAGGAAGGCGGTCATCAAAGAACTCAGGCCGGAGTTAGCGCCAAAAGTTTCGACCACCACCACCTGCTCCCGCGAGCCGGCCAGGGCGCGCAGCTCGTGAATAAAAGCGACTCCACGGGCCAGCCCGGTACTGAAACCAATGGTGTAATCGGTGCCGTGGATGTTGTTATGGACCGTTTTGGGGATGGCGATCACCGGCACCCCTTCCCGGCTCAACTGAGCGGCGCAGCGCAACATATCGTCGTCGCCCAGGGTAATCAGGGCATGGAAACCGAGGCGCTGGAACACTTCTTTGATGTGGCCGGTCAAATCCTGGGTATCGGCGTTCCCGTGCCGCAAAAACTCAGGGACAAGACGGCGCGGAGTCTGCGACGGATCAACCCGCGAGGCGTGTAAAAAGGAACCGGGGGCGCGGTCAATCGGGCGGACCATATTCTTGTTCAATTCGATAAAGTTATCCCCATAAGTGGTTGGATCGTGATAATTGTAGCGGATCAGCCCTTCCCACCCTTTGCGTACCCCAATCGGCTCGAACCCCGCGTCAATGGTGCGGTAAACCAGACTCTTGAGGCACATATTCAATCCCGGTACATCCCCCCCGCCGACTAAAATTGCCACTCGTTTACTCATTTAGAAACTCCTTAACGTTCAACGTTTAACGTTGAACGTTTAACGTTTTTTATCGCCACGAAATCATCCGCTCGTCCACCCCGGCGTAGTTGAAGACCAGGTCATCGAGCGCGCCGTTGGAGAACATGGGCCGTGGGTTGGAGCCGTCAGCGTTCATAAGCCACAGTTCCCATTTGCCGGTGCGGTCGGTCATGAAGGCAAGCTGGCTGCCGTCGGGCGACCAGGCCGGGGCGGCGTTGTTCCACTTGGGATTCTCGCCCGGCACAATGCGTTCCTTGCCGTCCACCACTTCGGTGTTGAGTTCGCTTTGTTCAGCGATGACAGTGAGCGGCGTGCTGGTCAAGCGCAGCCGGCCGCTGCCATCCAGATTCATCGTGTAAACTTCCCAGTTGCCATCCTGCCAGAACGAAACCGCTACCCTGCTGCCATCCGGCGAAAGCACCGGAGCGCGGTCGCGGATTTCAGCCGAGACGGTGCGCGCGGCATTGCCGGGCACATCCAGCAGGCCGATGCCGCTGCCGCCAAACGTGTAGATCACTTCGTTCGGGTTGACCGGGCTGGCAGTCGGGCTGTAGGCGTACTTGCCGGCGGCCAGGTCGGTCAGTTGACCATCGGCCAGTTTGATCTGTTTCAAATTCCAGTTGGCGTCGGCCGGGATGCGGTACTCCAGCACGCCATTTTCAACCTCAACATCCCGTGCGCCCTGGGGGACTTCGACCGAGTCGCCATTGCGGGCGGCTTCAGCCAGGTTAACCGTCTTATTATCCTCTTCCAGCCGGCCGCCGTTCTGCCAGCTAAAGACAATACTGGCCCCATCCGCCGTCCAGGTGGGCGACTTCATCTGCCGCCAGCCTTTGGTCCAGACCTGCTCGCCCGTGCCATCAAGATTGATGGTGTACAGAGCGTATTCCGGTTCCCAGCGGGTGAAGGCAATTTTGGTCCCATCGGGCGACAACTGCGGGTCAATGCCGTTGGTAATGTACTTCAGGCCGGTGCCGTCGGCGTTGATGCTGTAGATAGCGCCGCCGCTCTGGGTCTGGAAGACCAGCTTGCCGCTGCCGTTACCGGCGACCGGCTGGACATTCGCGGTGGTAGCAGTGATGCCGGCCCTGCTCGTTTGCGCACTGCCGCTTTCGGTGGAAGGCAGGAGCAAATCAATCCCTTCGACCTGCCAGCGGCTGTTGTACTGGCCGACATAAACGTTGATCTGGCGGTCGTCCGGCTGGAGGACAGCCTGAACCTGATAAGTCTCTTCGGTGGCCCAGCTTGCCGCCGTGATTTCGTAGTCGGTCACGGCGGGGTTTTGCAAACCAGCTAAAATATTGCTGGTCTTGACATCATCGGTCAGATAAAAGTTCATGGTATCGGCCAGTTCGGGCCGGGTCAGGGTAGTCAAAAAGCTTTTGGCGGCGGCCCGGGCCAGATTGGTGTTCAGATCATCCACCATTTTGATGGTGTTTTCCTGAGCCAGAGCCGGGGTGCTGCTAATACTCAACAGCACCGTCAGAGCCACCAGCAAGATATAAAACGTGATACGTGATACGTGATACGTGATACGCATATTGCACATGTCCTTCTTCTTACAGTTCCGGCCCAATTTCGATGTCCACGAAGGTGGTCATACCCCAGCGCAGTTTGGACGTGTCGCCATCGGTGATGTCAATCAGAACGGTGTAGGTCACATCGCCGGCCTTGGTTTCAGATTTGGGCGTGATGCGGACGACTTTGCCGGTGAATTCTTCGCCGGGCAGGGCGTCTACACTGATGCTGACATTTGCTCCCGGCCGCACATTGACCACATCAATTTCGGTCAGATCGTCGGTTTCAATTTGCCAGCGGGAGCTGTCGCCCAGCGAGATGGCCGGGTTCCCTGCCTGGACAATTTCGCCCTCTTCGATATTCAGGTTGCCAATGATGCCGCCAATCGGGGCAATCAATTCGGTTTTGGCCAATTCAGCCTGGGCGGAGGTGATCCCGGTTTTGGCGCTCTCAACCCCGGCTTCGGCAATCTCAACCCCGGCTTCGGCTACGGCAACGTCCTCATCGGTCGCGCCTGCTTCTAATTCAGCCAGGGCAGCCTGGGCGGCGGCCACATCGGCCTGGGTTTGGGCGATTTGTTCAGCGGTGGCCCCGGCTTCGGCCTGAGCCAGAGCGGCCTGGGCTCTGGCTACACCGGCACGGGCCACGGCGATGGCTTCTTCAGTCGCGCCATTGAGTACCTTATTGTATTCAGCTTTGGCTGCTTCGTAGGCCAGGGTGGCTTTTTGCAGGGCCACGCCGTAGGGTTCGGCCACTTTAGGATCGCCGTAGACAAACTTGTCGTAATCGGCCTGGGCCAGCCGAACTTCGGCTTCGGTTTGCAGCAGTTGGGCCGAGGCGGCCTGCACATCTTCATCCCGACTGCCGGCCAGCACTTCATTGAGGCTGGCCTGGGCGGCCCATACTTCGGCCCTGGCCACGTTGATGGCTTCTTCGGTCGGCCCGGCAATTTGCTCGGCCAGGGCGGCCTGGGCTTTGGCCAGGCCGGCTTGAGCCTGGGCAATCTGTTCGGGGCGTGGCCG
>JAAUSP010000271.1 GCA_012032575.1 Anaerolineales bacterium
GCGGCCACAATCATGACAAGTTACGGCTATCTGGCGCGGGTATTGGAACCGGCGGAACTGCGCGAGTTGGTCCGGGAACGGGCCAGGGCCATCGCCAACCGGCAGGCCGCAACAGGCTAAATCTGCACTGAAAGAACCTATAAAAACCATAAGGAGCATCAAGTGAAAGCACAGACAGTCATCAATTCAATAATCTGAGTGAAGGAGAATATCATGGCATTTATCGAACCTTTTCAAATCAATATCCCTCAGGCCGACCTGGACGACCTGAAAACCCGGCTGGCTCGTACCCGCTGGCCCAACGAGCTGCCCGGTGTTGGTTGGAGCCGAGGTGTGCCGCTGGCTTATCTCAAAGAGTTGGCCGAATATTGGCGCACCGGCTATGACTGGCGCAAACATGAGGCCAGGCTGAATGAGTATCCCCAGTTCACCACCGAGATTGACGGGCAAAACATCCACTTTCTGCACGTCCGGTCGCCTGAACCCGGCGCGCTGCCCCTGATTCTCACCCACGGCTGGCCGGGTTCGTTCTTGGAATTCCTAAAGGTCATCGGCCCACTTAGCGACCCGCGCCGCCACGGCAGCGATCCAGCCGATGCGTTCCACCTGGTAATTCCATCACTCCCCGGCTTTGGATTTTCCGGGCCTACGCGCGAGGTCGGGTGGAATACCGAACGCGCTGCCAGGGCCTGGGCCGAGCTAATGAGCCGACTCGGTTACGAGCGTTATGGCGCCCAAGGTGGTGATTTTGGCGCTTTTGTTTCCCCGGAACTGGGACGGTCGCCCCGGAGCGCGTGGTAGGCGTGCATGTCAATGCAGCTACCTATGGCTTCATCCCCTTCGGCGAGGTGCCCCCGGAGGAGTTGGCCACCTTCACCGACGCTGACAAAGCTCGCCTGGAACGCCTCAACCAATGGACCAACGATGAAAGCGGCTATTTCCAGATCCAGGCCACTCGACCCCAGACCATCGCCTACGGGTTATCCGACTCACCGATTGCTCAACTGGCCTGGATTGTAGAAAAGTTCAAGGAGTGGACCTTCCCTTCGAGCGCCCTGCCCGAAACCGTTATCAACCGCGACGACCTCCTGACCAATGTGATGCTCTACTGGCTCACCGGAACCGGAGCATCCTCCGCTCACAGCTATTACGAGAGCATGCACTCCGACGTCTGGCAGCAGGAGCCTGTTACCACCCCGACGGGCGTCGCCGTTTTCGCCTATGATGTCTCTATCCGCCGCTACGCTGAATACGGCTACAACATCGTCCACTGGTCGGAGTTTGAGCGCGGCGGCCATTTTGCCGCGATGGAAGCGCCCGATCTGCTGGTGGGCGATATACGGAAATTCTTTCATAACTTGCGCGTAAAATAATAACCAGGAGCATAAAATGACTGACACCCAACAAAACTTGCTACGAGGTATTGCCACCATTAGTTTTTGGACGGATAATATGGAGGCAGCCAAGCAGTGGTACACCGAACTGCTGGGCATCGCCCCCTACTTTGAACGCCCCGGCCCCGACGGCAAGCCGGCCTACATCGAGTTCCGCCTGGGCGACTACCAGCACGAACTGGGCATTATCCACCGCAACTACGCCCCCAAAGGCGCAGCCGCCGGGCCGGGTGGAGCCGTGGTCTACTGGCACGTTGACGACGTAGCCGCAGCGCTGGAAAAGGTAAAATCGCTGGGGGCGACAGAATATGAACCGCTTACACTGCGCGAAGCAGACTTTATCACCGCCTCCGTGCTTGATCCTTTTGGGAACATCCTCGGCCTTATGTACAACCCTCACTACCTGGAAATTCTGGCAACAACTAGGAAAGCATAACCACCCCCAAGGAAAGAACTGGAGTCCAAAGCTTGCTTTGGCTTTCCAAACCAAGGTTTAGACTCCGCTTCCAAACGGAGATACCCAAATCATGACAAACCTGGATATTATCAACCGGCGCTTAAACAACCAACACATCGCCGCCCCGCGCGTGCAAGAACCGGGCCAGGTGGTCGCCTGGCTCGGCGCGATGCAGGCCCAGGATTACGCCGGGGCCAAATGGTCCATGGGTCTGCGCCTGCCCGACGCCACCGATGTGGACATTGAGCAGGCCATTGCCGCCAAAACCATCGTCCGCACCTGGCCGATGCGCGGGACGCTGCACTTTGTCGCCGCCGCCGATATTCGCTGGCTGCTCAAGCTCTTGACCCCCCGCGTGATCGCCCAAACCGCCGGACGCTACCGCCAGCTTGAGCTGGATGAGGCCACCTTTGCCCGCAGCAAGGAACTGTTCGCCGGGGCATTGCAGGGCGGCCAGCAGTTGACCCGCACTGAGATGCAGCAGATTCTGGAAGAGGCCGGCATTGCCACAACCGGTCAGCGCGGCTATCACATTCTGGTACGCTCGGCCCAGGACGGCTTGATCTGCTTTGGCGTGCCCCAGGGCAAACAGCAGACCTTCACCCTGCTCGACGAATGGCTTGCCCCCACCCCGGCCAGAGAGCGTGACGAAGCCCTGGCCGAACTGGCCCGGCGCTACTTTATCGGCCACGGCCCGGCCACCATTCACGACCTGGCCAGGTGGGCGGGCCTGACCCTCACCGACGCCAGAGTCGGGTTAGCACAGGTCAAAACGCAGCTCAGGCAGGAAACCGTCAACGACCAAACCTACTGGCTGCCGCCGGATATCCCCACCCTGCCGGAACATTCCCCCGCCGCCTACCTGCTGCCCGGCTTCGACGAATACCTGCTGGGCTATACCGACCGCAGCGCCGTTCTCGCTCCGGCCCACGCCCCCAAGGTTGTCCCCGGCAACAACGGCGTCTTCATGCCCACCGTAGTGCTCAACGGGCAAGTTGCGGGCCTCTGGAAGCGCACCCTCAAGAAGGATACGCTAACCCTGACCCTCAGCCCATTTGCCTCCTTCAGCCAGGCCGAAACCCAGGCCATCCACCTCGCCGCCGAACGCTACCGCAGGTTTGTCGGGGCAGCAGTGGTAGAGGTGGACTAAAAGAAGAGGCTAAGGCTAAGGCTGAGGCTAAGTTCGACTTTGTACATTATCAAGTTAATAACAGACAGTAAAAGCGAGATGATTCAGGTCAGAACGTGGAATTAAGAGCTTGTCGGGGTTAGCCGCACTTGTCTGATAATTAAAATTGCCCCATAAGGCCCGGCGAACCAAGGCCAAGACATCGCTAAAGCTGGCTTCTGTTTTGTGATACCAGGTTGGGTCTCGCCATAGGCTCGACCCAACACATTTCGGAATGAGGTAACTCTTTGGGTTTCACGGTGTTCAACCCAACCTGATATCCTGTTGGAATAAGAGAGGGAGTCTATCTGCTACTCTACCAAAAAGAGGCGAGGAGGCAAAGAGGCGAGGAGGCGAAGAAAGTCTCGCCTCCTCGCCTCTTCATATTTCAAGGCAGGTCGCGATACCGTCCCTGGTCCCAATCGTAAAAGCCGGTGGTCTGGCCGTTTTCCAGGCGGTAGAAGGTGGGACAGCCGGCGGCGAGCATGGCTTTGACCCAGGGGGCGACGGTCAGGCCGGAGGCTTCCATTTTGGCGGCGGTGGCGGCTACACCCAGCTTATCCCACAATTGGAATGGACCGGCTTCGTGGGCGAAACCCCAGCGCATGGCGTCGTCGAGGCTTTTGAAGGTGTAGGCGATTTCCTGGGCGCAGGCGGCGGCGTAGGCCAGATCAAAGCTGACGATGGCCCAGGCCAGTTGGGCGGCGTGGTCGGTCTGTCGTGACGGATCGAACAGGGCGGTCAGGCGCTGGCCCAGATCGGCGATTTTGCTGACAGTTTCAACCGACTCAAACCGAGGATTTTGAGTAAGCTCGTACTCAAACGTGGCCGGGTTCAGCACCATAAAAATGCGTTGACCCTCGGCGTCTTTGCCCTGCTTGTAAAAGCCCTGCTTGCTCTTGTTGCCCAGCCAGCCCCGCGTCATCAATTCAGCGGTCACTTTGAGCATGTGCGGCGAGCGCAGCACCTCGCGGTAGGGGTCGTGCGGAATCAGGTCGTACAGGTTGTGGGCCACGTGAGCGGCAATATCAACGCCGACCAAATCTTGCAGGCGAAACGTGGCCGTTTTGGGCCGGCCCAGCAGCGGCCCGGTCAGGGCATCTATCTCTTCGATGCTGTAGCCGTGCTCAAAACCATAGTGGATGGCATAGCTGTTGCCCAGCGAAAAGAGGCGGTTGCCGATGAAGTTGGGCGTATCTTTGCAGTGAACAATCCCCTTACCCAGCACGCTCTCGCCAAAGCGGATGATGGTTTCGATCACGGCCGGGTCGGTGGCAGGGGTGGGGATGATTTCGAGTAGTTTCAGGTATTGGGGCGGGTTAAAAAAGTGGGTCCCCAGCAGATGGCGTTTGAAGTCATCGCTGCGGCCCTCGGTGAGCGAGGCGATGGGCAGGCCGGAGGTGTTGCTGCTGATGAAACTGCCGGGTTTGCGCACGGCCTCCAGGCGGGTCAGCAGCGCCCGTTTGGGTTCCAGCTTTTCGATGATGGCTTCGATGACCCAATCGGCGGCGGCAAGCTGGTCGAAATTATCCTCAGTGTTGCCCAGGGTGATGAGGTCGGCGGCGGCCTCGTTGACCAGGGCAGGTGGTTTGGCCTGGCGCATCCGTTCGAAGCCGGCCTGCACCAGCCGGTTGCGCACCGGGGGACTGGTGAGGTCCAGCCCTTGCTCGGCTTCGGCGGGGGTCAGCGAGGTGGGGACTGCGTCCAGCAGGGTGACAGACAGTCCGGCATTGGCGAAAAGGGCGGCAATAGCTGCGCCCATTGTTCCTGCTCCAATAACGGCAACGTGTTGAATTGGGTGAGACATAGCAGTGAACCTCCTTCGATTTACTATTTCAATATCACAATATCGCTGGCCGTGGCCTGAACGGGATAGGACTCGGCCACCGGGCCATCGAACCAGGCTTCGACGGTGCGGCCCATTTGCAGCGCGTCGAAGGTGGCGGGGCGGCGTTCCTGGGCCGTTTGTTCAAATATGCGCGTTTTGGCCGTAACCGCGATGGTCGCCTTGTCAAAAGTAGTCCCGGCCTCAACCTGGCCTTCTACCAGAATCGAGCCAACCAAATCGCCGCCGGGAGCGGCGGTCCGGCTGATGATGCTGCCGCGGATGGCCGGAGGGGTGGTGGGAGCGGGTTCGCCAGGGCTGCAGGCCAGGAGTGACACGAGCAGGCTAAAGAGCAGGCCGGCTAAAATGATCGGGCGAGGCTGTTGCATTGATCCTCCTGATCACCGGGGATTTTGGGAGAGCAAAAGCCAATCTTTTGCTCTCTAATTTATCTTACAACTATTCACTCCTAACGTCAACCATTTGGCAGACCTCATAGGTTTTCCAAACCTGTGAGGTCTTTTACACGGTTTTGAGATGATTGGGCCTGATTGCCCCCGCTTTCTGAAGGCGAGTATAATAACCGGCATCTTTTTCTTTGAGGCAATCCGATGACCGCATTGTTGCGCAATAAACTTTTTATGGCTGTCACCATAGGCCACCTGGTGATTGATATTTTTAACAGCATGGGGGCGGTGGTGGTGACGTTTTTGAGCATTCCGCTGGCGCTCAGTACGGCCCAAATCGGGTTGGCCCTCAGTTTGTATTCGCTGGTGGCGGCGGTTACCCAGCCTCTGTTTGGCTGGCTTGCCGATAAACTGGGCAGCCGCTGGCTGGGGCCGGGCAGCGTAGCCTGGACCATCAGTTTTATGGCTCTGGCCGTTTTTATGGCCCAGAGCACCCAAAATTTCGCCCTGTTTATGATCCCTTTCACCCTGGCCTCGATTGGTTCCGGGGCGTTTCACCCCCTGGCGACCATGCACTCCACCAATGCCATTCTGAGCCAGGCGGCGATGGCGACCGGCATGTTCTTTTTGTTTGGGCAAACCGGCCTGGCCACCGGCCCGTTCCTGGGCGGGTTGATTCTGGACCATGTCGGCCGGCGGGCATTTATACCCTGGCTGCTTTAACTATCCCCTTTATCATTTTTATGGCCTACGCTATGCGCCACACCTCCATTCGTCCGGCGACCCACTCCCGCCACAGCGACATCAGCCTGCCCCCGGTGAAAGTGCGCTGGGGGGCCATTGCTCTGCTGGCGTTGATTGCCGGGCTGCGTTCCTGGGTGGCGCTGGGAACGGTCAACTTTCTGCCCAAAATGTTCCAGGATATGGGCTGGGATGCGACCGCTTACGGCCTGATTACCGGCTCGTATTGGCTGGCTTCGGGCGTGACCGGGGTGATGGCCGGCGGTCTGGCCGACCGCTGGGGCCGGCGGCAGGTGGTCTGTGTGACCATGCTGCTTGGCTCGCTGCCGATTTACTTTTTGCCGCTCAACGATAACTGGGTTGCCTTTGTGCTGGCGATCCTCGTCGGCGGATTGACCGGAGCATCGCACAGTATCCTGATTGTGATTGCCCAAACGTTGCTGCCCGGCCGCCAGGCGTTTGCTTCGGGGGTGGCCCTGGGGTATCTCTTTGGCGTGGGTGCGGTTGCCGCCTGGGTCATCGGCACGCTGGCCGATGTCTGGGGCTTGAATTCGGTGATCCAGGCCGGAGCCGGGGTGGGTGTCGTAGTGGCGCTGCTGGCGCTGTTTCTCCCCTCAACCCGCGAGACCGTGGAGTTGCAGCCGGAGGCAGCGCCGGTCCAGGTGACGGCTGATAGCTGACCAAAGAGGCGATGAGGCGAAGACACGAGGACGCGAAGCACTTCGCCTCATCGCCTCACGCCTCACCCCCGGCTGTCTGCCGTCGGTGGTCAGCGGTCGTCCTCCCATCCCCCAAATATCCCACTGGTTCAGCGGCTGATTTTGTGTTAAAATCAAAGCCAAAGAGCACTCCAATATCAATCCTCCTACTTCGACCTTAAAGAAAAGCGCAAGTGTTTAACCATCAGCTATGTCATTTCGAGCGACGTTAGGAGCGAGAAATCTCCTAATCCGTGATTTGCAGACAATGGCCTCAAAGATTTCTCGGCTTTCAGCCTCGAAATGACCTGAAGGGTGAGTATTTACTAAAACGTAATTGTGGGCATTAAAACGTGTCTTTGTCAATAAGCCGTTACTTTTAACGTATTACGCATCACGGTGAAGGCAGTAACTTATGACCGAACGCCAGGAAATTGAACAGGCTATTACAACATTGGAAACCCGGCAGGGCTTGTTGGACGACGCGGTCCTCTCCACCAGTCTGGCCGCCCTGCGCCAACAGTTGGCCGAGTTGGAGCGATCCGAAACCCTGCCGCTGGCCCTCAAAGGCGAACGCAAGCAGGTGACGGTGATGTTTGCCGACATCTCCGGCTTTACTGCTATGAGCGAAAAGCTCGACCCGGAAGAGGTGCGGAGCATGATCAACGCCTGCTTCGAGCGGCTGGGGGTGGTGATTGACCAATACGGCGGCCACATTGATAAATTCATCGGCGATGAAATTATGGCCCTGTTTGGCGCGCCCCAGGCCCACGAGAACGACCCGGAGCGGGCGCTGCGGGCGTCGCTGGACATGATGGCCGCCCTGGAAACCTTCAACGACGAGTATGCCGGCCTTATCCCCAAGCGGCTGGCGCTCCATTTTGGTATCAACACCGGGCTGGTCATCGCCGGGGGAATTGGCACCCGGCAGCGCCAGGATTACAGCGTGATGGGCGACACGGTCAATTTAGCCGCCCGGCTGGAAGACCTGAGCGAAGCCGGCGAAACCCTGGTGGGCGAAGACACCTACCGGCTGACCGCGCCGCTGTTTGAGTTTGAGCCGCTCAAGCCGGTTGCGCTAAAGGGCAAAGAGAAGCCGGTGCGGGTCTATCGGCTGCTGCGGGCCAAAGCCGCGCCGGGCCGGCTGCGCGGCATCGAGGGCTTGCACTCGCCGATGGTGGGCCGCCAGCGCGAATTGGAGCGGGCCAAAACCATTCTGGCTCATTTGAACAGGGCCAGGGCGGGTCATTCGGTCATCGCGACGCGGTTGGCGAATCACGCCTGATCAGCGAGTTGTGCGATGAACTCTGTCGCCAGAATAACCAGGTCGAGTGGGCCGAAGGCTGCGCCCTCTCGTATGGCGAAAGCGCCAGCTACCTGGCCGCCCGCGATATGTTTCGCAAATTGCTGAGGGTACCCCCCGATGCCTCACCCCAGGAAGTCAGCCGCGCCCTGCGTGCTCAGGTTGACCAGCTTTTTGCCGGTCAGGCCGCTGAGATTTATCCGTACCTGGCCCATCTGCTGGAAGCGCCGCTGGACGACGAATCGGCCCAACGGCTCAAATATGTCGAAGGCGAAACTTTGCAGCAGCGGATTTTGCAGGCGGTTCAAAGTTATCTGGTCGCCAAAACCAAACTTGGGCCGCTGGTGCTGGTCTGGGAAGATTTGCATTGGGGCGACCCGTCGAGCCTGGGGCTGCTGGAGTCCATTCTGCCGCTCACCCGCACCTGCCCCTTGCTGCTGCTGCTGGTCTATCGCCCGGCCCGCGAGGGCCGCGTCTGGGCTTTTCACCAGCGGGTCAGCGCCCTGCTGGGGGATGACCACCAGATCATCGAACTGGCCCCGCTCACGCCGGAAGAGAGCAATCAACTGCTCGACAACCTGCTGGAGGCGAGCCATCTGCCGGAAAAGACCCGCCGGCTCATCATCAGCAAAGCCGAGGGCAACCCCTTTTACGTCGAAGAAGTCATCCGTTCGCTGATTGACAGCGGCGCGATTACCCGCTCTGAAACGGGCCGGGGCTGGCTTATCACCGCCCGCCTCGACGACATTACCATCCCCGACACCCTGCAAGGCGTGATTATGGCCCGCATTGACCGCCTCGACGCCGAAACCAAGCGCATCCTGCAAGTGGCTTCGGTCATCGGGCGCACGTTCCCCTATCGGGTGCTGGCGCGGGTCACGGGGGCGGAGTGACCGACCAAGTCAATTTTACTCAGACCTTGCTGACAACCCATTAAATGTTATAATTATCTTGTGGCAGAGATACGAGTTGTGCTTGATACGAACATTTTATTTGAAGGTCTAACCCAACGAGGCGGTGCGTGCGGTTTAATTATTGACGCCTGGCAGGCCAGGTTGTTTTCTGTTTGTCTCTCCAATGCTTTGGCTTATGAATACCAGGATGTTCTGTCGCGCAAATTGTCAGAGCATCGTTGGCAGGAAATAAAACCTGTTCTGAATAGTCTTTTGGAGGGGCAGTCCGAATTTGTGAAGATTTATCTTTCCTGGCGTCCCATCTCACCCGACCCAGGCGATGACCATGTGATCGATTGTGCGATGAACGCTCGTGCACTCATCGTGACCTCTAATATTCGGGATTTTGAGCAGGCTCGGCAAGTATTAGGGGTAGAAGTAATGACTCCCTTAGGGCAAGAGCATAAATTATGTTAACAAGCATAAAATTTGAAGGAGATAGTCATTGTCCCAAGCAGCTCGTAGACGTTTGTTCAGAATACTCAGTTTGGAGGTGTGCTCTCGTTTGAGCAAATTAAGGGCGATACGGCGAAGCACGGCCAAATTTTCAGCGGCATAGCCTCGACGCACTCGGCTGTCATCTTCTCGAAAAGCGACATCCAGCACCCAATGAAGCTGGTTCTCAATCGTCC
>JAAUSP010000272.1 GCA_012032575.1 Anaerolineales bacterium
TGGGGTTCAATCAGGTCGCGGACAAAGGCCAGCAGGTAAGTATCGGCCAGCCGGTGCGCCTTAATTTCTACAGGCAGCAAGCGGCCATCTTTGCAGCGGAGCTGTGATTTCAGGAATTCTGTTTGACCGATGGGTAAATTATGCAGAGCGGGCGGGAACAGCTCTGTCCAGGCAAGGTTGAGCAGTTCCTCATGGGTATAACCCAGCAGGTGGCAGCCCTGGCGGTTGACTTCGAGGAAACAGCCCTGAATATCGGCAAAGTAAATTCCTTCGGCTGCCTGTTCAAAAATAGCTCGATATAGTTCGTTGGGGGTTTTTGCCTTTAGTGTCATTGCTCTTGGGTTCACCTTTTTCCAAAAACCAAGATTTCCTCAAAGGCTTACAAGATGTTTGCTTGTAGAGGGGGATGAGCATTATGATCGGGGCCAAACAGGCACCTATTTATTAAACAAGAGTTCTTAATATTAATCATCTTATCAGAAAATTACCCTTTTGTAAAGCAAAAATCGGATAACCCCCTTGAGAGTTATCCGATTTGATTTTTGCGGTATTAATTGGATTGTTCTATTGGCTCAACAACAATCGCACGTACTGCGCTCGCTCGAAAGCAAAGGGGTCTTCGCAGTTCTTTTGGCTGACTTTGCCTCGAAAATCATCCACGGTTTCGTAGCCTTTTTCGGCCATCCAGGCTTCGATGTCGCGCAGAATAGTAGAAATGTACGGAATACCGTGCTTGAGAATGACCGAAGCCACCTGGATGACTTTGGCCCCGGCCAGCAAAGCCCGGATAGCATCCTGACCGCTGTGGACGCCGGTGGTAATGGCTAAATCAGCTTGAACCCGGCCATAAAGCAGGGCAATCCAGCGCAGCGGCAGCTTTAATTCTTGCGACGAGCTATAAACCATCTCGTTATGCAGGGACTCAGTTTCGATTTCGATGGTGGGTTGGAGGAAGCGGTTGAACAGAACCAGCGAGTCTACCCGGCGTTTGTCCAATTCGGCGGCGACGTTTACGGCGGAAGTATAGAAGGGACTCAACTTTACTGCCACCGGAATTTTAACCTCGGTCTTGACGCCTTCAACAATCTCATACAGCTCTTTTTCAATTTCCAACCCCGTTTTGGTTGGATCTGTGGCGACGGCATAAACATTCAGCTCCAGTCCATCCACGCCGGTCGCTTCCAGTTGGCGGGCGTAATGTACCCATCCCCCCGGCGAAACCGCGTTCAGGCTGGCAAACAGGGGCAGACGTACCGCTTTGCGCGTTTTTTCAACCCACATCAGATGCTCGCTGGCCTCGCCGTGGCTGATCCCCGGAAAATAGGAGAGGGCTTCGGGAAAACTCTCGCTGCCTACGGCCAATTGATCCATAAACTGCATCTGTTCCATTTGAATCTGCTCTTCAAATAAGGAACTGATAACCAGCGCTCCGGCCCCCACCTCTTCGGCCAGCCGCACCCGATCTACGCGATGGGAGATGGTACTGGCTGCTACCACAACCGGATTCTTGAGCGGAATGCCCATATATGTTGTGCCTAAATAGCTCATCGTCGCCTCCTGAGAATAATGCGTAAAACGTAAGGTCTTGCCAGGAGCCTTGAGCCGGCCCAACAAGCCGTTACGTTTACGTTTTACACTTTTGTTTTTTATTATCTTATCTTTTTCTACCTCTGACGATAAGTGACATTTATCTCCAAATTTGAGACGAATTGCACTATTTGGAGGGGATGGGGGGTGCTATACTTTCCTTAAAAATAAAATTCAGTATCTTGGTGCAAAACGTGATGCGTGAAACGCGGCGAACGCGCGTTCACGTCATCACGTTTCACGTTTCACGCATTACGAGGAGAAAATTTATGAGTGATACAAGACCAGTACGTCGTAAGGTAACAATTGATGGCAACACCGCCGCCGCCCATGTAGCCCACGCGGTTAACGAGGTTATTGCGATTTATCCGATCACTCCTTCATCGCCAATGGGTGAACTGGCCGATGAAAAATCGGCTGCGGGCGAGCTGAATATCTGGGGCACCACACCCAGCGTGGTCGAAATGCAGTCGGAAGGGGGCGCGGCCGGGGCTGTACACGGTGCCTTGACCACCGGCGCATTAACCACTACCTTCACCGCCTCGCAGGGCTTGCTGTTGATGATCCCCAATATGTACAAAATCGCCGGCGAGTTGACCGCGACGGTCTTTCACGTGGCCGCTCGCTCGCTGGCTGCGCAGGGACTTTCTATTTTTGGCGATCATTCCGACATCAACGCCGCTCGCGCCACCGGCTTTGCGATGTTGTGTTCCGGCAGCGTGCAGGAGGTTATGGATTTTGCCCTGATTGCCCAGGCCGCCACCCTGGAATCGCGTGTGCCTTTTATTCATTTCTTCGATGGGTTCCGCACCTCTCACGAAATTCAAAAAGTTGAAGAGCTGACCCGCGACGACATGCGGGCTATGATTGATGAACGCTTTGTTATGGCTCACCGGCGGCGCGGCCTTTCCCCCGACCGGCCTGTAATGCGCGGCACTGCCCAAAACCCCGATGTTTACTTCCAGGGGCGGGAGACGGTCAATGTGTATTATCAGCAAACCCCGGCCATTGTGCAGCAGGCGATGGACCGCTTTGGCGAGTTGGCTGGCCGCCAGTACCGCCTGTTTGATTATGTCGGCGCGCCCGATGCCGAGCGGGTGGTGGTGGTTATGGGTTCCGGGGCCGAAACGATGCATGAAGTGGTGGAATACCTGGTAGCCCAAGGCGAAAAAGTCGGCCTGATTAAAGTGCGCTTGTACCATCCCTTTCCGGCTGATGCCTTCATCAGCACGCTGCCGCCTACGCTTAAAATGCTCGCTGTGTTGGACCGCACCAAAGAACCCGGCTCGCTGGGTGAGCCGCTGTACCTGGATGTGTTGACCAGTTTGAGCGAAGCCGTAGCCGAAGGCAAGCTGGCGGCGATGCCCCGGGTTGTCGGCGGGCGCTATGGCCTCGGCTCCAAAGAGTTTAACGCCGGCATGGCCAAAGCAGTGCTTGACAATCTTAAAGCCAGCCCGCCCAAAAACCACTTTACCGTTGGCATCAATGACGATATTACCAATTCCAGTTTGCCCTGGGATGACAATTTCTCCAGCCTGCCTCAAGAAGTCCACCAGGCGATGTTTTATGGCCTGGGCGCGGACGGCACAGTAGGGGCCAATAAAAACTCGATCAAAATTATTGGTAAAGCCACCGATAACTATGCCCAGGGCTATTTTGTATACGACTCCAAAAAATCCGGGGCGATGACCATCTCGCACCTGCGTTTTGGCTCTACCCCCATTCGCAGCGCTTACCTGGTGAAAAAAGCTAACTTTATAGCCTGTCACAATTTCAGCTTTATTGACCGCTACGAAATGCTCGACTCGTTGGTGGAGGGCGGCACATTTCTACTCAACAGCCCCTATGGTGCCGACGAGGTCTGGGATATTCTGCCGCAGGAGGTGCAGCAGCAGCTTATTGAGAAAAAGGTCAAGCTCTACGTGATTGATGGCATTAAGCTGGCCAAATCCATTGGCCTGGGCGGGCGGATCAACATCATCATGCAAAGCGCCTTTTTCCTGATTTCCGGCGTGCTGCCCGAAAGCAAGGCCATGGAACTGATCAATCTGGCCGTAGAGGATACTTACGGCATCAAGGGTCAGACGGTGGTCAATATGAACATCCGTGCGGCTCAACTGGCTAAAGAGCGGGTGCAGCGGGTCAATGTGCCTAAAAAAGTTACCAGCACGCGCACGATGCGCCAGGTTGTCAATGATAACATGCCTGATTTTGTGCGTAACGTAACGGCTCCTCTCATGGCCGGACACGGCGATCAATTACCCGTGTCACTGGTTCCGGTTGACGGAACCTTCCCGGTGGGCACCACCAAATACGAGAAGCGCACCATCGCCACCGAAATTCCGGTATGGGAACCCAACGTTTGTATCCAGTGCAATCAGTGCGCCTTTGTTTGTCCCCATGCGACCATCCGTACCAAGGTGTATGACGCGCCCTATACCAACGGCAGTTCGCCTGAAAAGTTCAAATCTACTGGCGCAACCGGCAAAGACTTTAAAGAGATGATGTACACGGTTCAGGTAGCGCCGGAAGATTGCACCGGCTGCGGGATCTGTGTTCAAATTTGCCCGGCCTTTGAAAAAGACGCCAAAGGGGCTAAAACCGAGCGCAGAGCTATCAACATGGTTCCGCTGGACGAGGCTTTACGTGCCCAGGAAGCGACTAATTTTGACTACTTCATGTCCATTCCCGATACCAATCCCAACCTGTTCAACCGCTTCACGGTCAAGGGATCGCAACTGCTGCCGCCGATGTTTGAATTTTCGGGGGCCTGCTCCGGCTGTGGGGAAACCCCCTACATCAAGCTGCTCACCCAGCTTTTTGGCGACCGCAGCCTGATTGCCAACGCCACCGGCTGCTCCTCGATTTACGGCGGAAATTTGCCCACCACCCCTTACACCACCCGCCCCGATGGCCGCGGCCGGCCTGGTCGAACTCGCTGTTTGAGGATGCGGCTGAGTTTGGCCTGGGCATGCGCATGACGCCGACAAGATGACCGAGTTTGCCTACGAACTGCTGGCGAAGTTGATCGGGCAGGCCAACGGCCATGCTCCGCTGCTTGAAGCTATTCGTACCTCAACGATGGAAACACAGGAGGAAATTGAAGCGCAGCGGGCGCGAGTTGTCCACCTCAAAGAAATTCTGGCCGATGACAACAGCGATGTGGCCCGGAACCTGCTGCCCATTGCCGATTACCTGGTGAAAAAATCGGTCTGGATTATCGGCGGTGATGGCTGGGGCTACGATATTGGCTATGGCGGCCTGGACCATGTGCTGGCCTCCGGGCGCAATGTCAACGTACTGCTGCTGGATACGGGGGTTTACTCCAACACCGGCGGGCAAATGTCTAAAGCCACCCCACGCGGGGCGATTGCCAAATTCGCCGCTGCCGGCAAGTCTGCCCCGAAAAAAGATTTGGGCCTGATGATGATAATGTACGGCAATGTCTATGTGGCTCAGATTGCTATGGGCGCAAATATGACCCAAACGGTCAAAGCCTTCCAGGAAGCAGAAGCTTACGAAGGGCCGTCGCTGCTGATTGCCTACAGCCACTGCATTGCTCACGGCATCAATATGACTACGGCTAATGATCTGCACAAAGATGCGGTTCACGGCGGGTTCTGGCCGCTCTTCCGCTATAATCCGCTAGATGCCGAAGCCGGCAAACTGGCTCTGCACCTTGATTCAAAAGCGCCGGATCAGGATATTGCCGATTTCATGTACAAGCAGAACCGCTTCCGTGCGCTCCGCCAATCTGACCCGCAGCGAGCCAACGAACTGTTGGAAAGTATGCGCCAGGATGTGGCCAACCGCTGGCGGGTGTACGAGGAGTTAGCCAAAGGATAGCCCAACGAATGTAATTTAAACACAAGGAGAAGCTCGTGGACAAACAAACCATGATAGACCATCTGAATAGTGACCTGGCCGGTGAACTGGGTGCGATTATCCAGTATCTCACTTACGCGGCCAAAGCGACCGGCCCCTATCGGCCGCAACTGGCCCAGTTCTTTCTGGCCGAGGTAGCGGATGAACAACTGCACGCCCAATTTCTGGCCAACAAAATTGTCGCCCTGGGCGGCGAACCCACCACCCAGCCGCGCCCCGTACCGGCTGCCCAGACCAACCGCGAAATGCTGGAGGCCGTCTTGACCGCCGAACGGCAGGCCACCCGCGATTACACCCAACGCGCCAAAGAAGCCGAAGAATTTGGCGACAAGGGCTTGATGGTGCAGTTGGAAGATATGGTCCGTGATGAAAGCGGCCATTCTGAGGAAACCGACCGCATTTTGCGCGACTGGCCGTTTTAAAGGTAGGGGCGCATTGGGCAAATAGTGATAGGTTGAGCAGAAACCTGCGCTGATTTGCAGGGCAGAAAAGGTCAACTTCTAAAATTGGAGGACACAGCAACGTTGCTGTGTCCTCTTTTTTTATCAGGTGCAACCCTGGCTTAGTTCGTAACGAAATCAAAACGAGATAGACCTCACCCATTCCGAATATTCCCCAAAAAATGGAAACCGATTTAGACACACTCCAATCCATCAAAAACTCGGATAAAGACAACGCCAGAATTACCTCCAACGAAAAAGTACTGGATTTAATGGAAGCTCTGATGTTCACCCACACCGAGATATACAAGAAATTCAAAACCGACCCGGATTTTAAGAAGCGGTATCAGGAGTTTGTGTTCGATGTGTTATGGCAGAAGGCGGGTAGTGAAAAAGGAAGCTCGATTTTTTGAAAAAATCCGGTTTATCTTTGAGTGGCAAGACGCTGCGGGGACGATCTATATTGATGATCTGTGCGTGCAGTAACCTTAGAACCGTTCAACCTTTAACGTTCAACGGTTCAAACGCCCTGGCCGCCGCCACCCGCTTATTAATCGAAGGGTGGCTGTGCAATAAAAACTCCACCCAGGCGGGCGGTTCGACATCGGCCAGGTTTTGGTTGGCCAGGCGGGTCATGGCGCTGATAAAAGCGCGGGGTTTGCCGGTTATTTTGAGGGCGTATTCGTCGGCTTTGACTTCGCGCCAGCGGGACCAGGCGTTGCTGAGGGGCATCGTCACCAGGCCGAAGATGCTCATAGCGACCATCAGCAGGGGCAGGGTGGCCGGGTCGGTCAGGCCGGTGTAGCCCAGGGCGGCTACGCCCCAGCGCATTACCGCATCGGCCAGCCAGAAGCCGATCAGGGTCAACAGCGATTGGACCAGAATGCCCAGCGGCAAATCCCGGTGAACGTGATGACCCAACTCGTGGGCCAGCACGGTTTCGATCTCGGGAGCGGTGAATTTTTCCACCAACGTGTCGCCCAACACAATCCGGCGGGTGTTGCCCAGGCCCATCAGCGCGGCGTTAGCGGCCACGGTTTTGCTGCTCATATCAAAGACATACACCCCCTGCACCCGCGCCCCGGCTTGGGTCGCCAGGTGAGTCAGACGGTTCACCAGGTCTTCGTCGTCGAGCGCTTTGTATTTGTAAAACAGGGGAAAGATGAGGACCGGGGCCAGGTTGCTCAGCAGGACGGTAAAGACCAGCATGACCAGCGCCGTCCACAGCCACCACGTTTGCGGAAACGCGCCGAGCAGGGCGTAAATCACTTCCAGCACAATCAAACCCAACACCCCGGCGATGAGCAGCCCCTTGAGCTGGTCCCACAGCCAGGCCTGAAAGGTCTGGTTGGATTGGCCGTAACGATGGGGCAGGACAAAGCCGCTGTAATACGTCAGCGGGGCGGTGAGGACGATGTAGGGCAAACCAAATCCGGCGGCAAACAGCGGCACGCTCAGCCAGGCAGCGGTGGTGAACTGGTGAACCTGATCGCGCAGCCAGGGCGACCAGCCGGCCAGAATCCACAGCAGCACATAAGCCGCACCCAGGGCCAGGTCCAGCCCAAAAAGGCGGCGGCTGATTTGGGCATACTCTTTGGCCCGAAGCTGCCGTTCGGGATTAAGCGTCTCTTCGATTGCGGTGGTTTTGAGTTTTTCAGCCATTAGTTCTCAGGGTGAAGAGGCTCATTATCAGCTCAAGGCATCCATTACCGCTAAAGCAGTCATCGTACAGACGAAATTTAGAGTTTGCTCCAGGCCGGTCTGCAACCGGCGTCGCAGATCCCTTTTGAGCTTAAATCTGTGATCTGCTGAAATTATAACACGGGTAACTCTAAATCCCAACTGGCAAGCCGGGATTCTCAAATTGACAGGATACCGGCCCTGGACCATACTTAAATCCAATACTTTTCAAATACGCTTTTTGTCTTTGAGGAGCGGAGCATCCTCAGATGCGGAGCAGCCCCGTTCGCATCTGAGGATGCTCACTCCTCCTTATTTGAATAGTATTGACCTTAAATCATTCTTTTGAGAGGGTTAAAGACGTGCAAACAAGACAATTGGGTTACAGTGACTTGCAGTTAACCGTCGTGGGCCTGGGGACCTGGGCCATCGGCGGGGGTGGTTGGATGTTTGGCTGGGGGCCGCAGGATGACGCTGACTCGATTGCGGCGATCCAGCGGGCGCTCGATTTGGGCATCAACTGGATTGATACCGCCGCCGTTTACGGCGCGGGCCATTCGGAAGAGGTGGTGGGCCGGGCCATCGCCGGGCGGCGTCACGAGGTGATGGTGGCGACCAAATGCGGCCGTATTTTAGAGCCAGGTCAGGAGCGGCCTTTGGCCCGGCTCAAAGCCGATAGTGTGCGCCAGGAAGCCGAGGCCAGCCTGCGCCGGCTGCAGGTTGAAGCGATTGACCTTTACCAGATTCACTGGCCCGACCCGGATGAGGATATTGAAGAGGGCTGGGGCACAGTAGCTGAGTTAATCCGGGAAGGGAAGGTTCGCTACGGCGGCGTCTCGAATTTCAGCGTGGCCCAGTTGAAGCGGGTCCAGCCGATTCACCCGGTGGCCTCGCTGCAGCCCCCTTACAGCATGCTCCGGCGCGGCATCGAGGATGAACTGCTGGCCTACTGCGCGGCCAATAATATCGGCGTTATTCCTTACAGCCCCATGCAAGCTGGGTTGTTGACCGGCAAATTTACCCGTGAACGCCTGGCCGCCCGGCCCGATGACGATTGGCGTCCCCGTAACGAGCATTTTCAGGAGCCGCAGCTCAGCCTTAACCTGGAACTGGTCGAAAAGCTGCGGCCCATCGCCGAGCGGCATGGCCGGAGCGTGGCGCAGCTCGCCATTGCCTGGGTCCTGCGCCGGCCCGAAATCACCGCCGCGATTGTCGGTGCGCGCCATCCGGCCCAAATCGAAGAGACGGCCCCCGCCGGAGATTGGCAGCTCTCTGCCGCCGAACTGGCCGAAATTGATAACCTTTTGGCCTGGCGCGAACAGCGTTTGCAGGCAAGTTGAGCGATTCCTAATTTTTTATGACAACTTGCCAAAGCCAATGGAGATACCTTAAAATAGAGTTAGAACTTACGCATGTCATTTCGACCGGAGCGTAGCGCAGGGAGAAATCCCTCAAAACTACTCTGGCAAGACAAGGTATTAGGGATTTCTCGCTCCCCCTACGGGTCGCTCGAAATGACATGACCGCGTAGGTCCTATCACTGATGACTATTTCAGGAGGAGGCTTATGGTCACACAAAACTTTGCCGTTAATGTGGATGATGCCGTGTACCAGACGGCTCAGGGCCGTGCCCAGGCAGAAGGAAAAAGCCTGGACCAGGCGCTGTTGGAACTGTTAGGCGTGTATGCCAAAGACGCCCCGGCAGTGACCAGCTATACGGTTCAGCGCGGCGATACCCTGAGCAAAATTGCCCGCACCGTGTATGGCGACCCCTACCAGTACCCGCTGATCCAAAAAGCCAACAATCTGAGTACCCCCGGAAATATCTGGGTGGGCCAGGTGTTGGTCATTCCGGCCATTGCCGGAACTACCCCGCCGCCGCTGCGCCGCCCCCCACTCCACCAGTTCCACCTTCTCCCCGAACCTCACCGCCCGCTCGACCGGGCACGCCACGTTCACGGGGCTCGGTGAGGCGTCTCCGTC
>JAAUSP010000273.1 GCA_012032575.1 Anaerolineales bacterium
GTTTGGAGCAGCTCAAAGCGGCCAGGGAACAGGTGAGCGAATGGGAGCGGCGGCTGCACGAGTCGTTCAAACTGTCGGAGCGCAAGGGTGAGCTGGAAAAAGCGTTGGCCGCAGCCCGCGCCAAAATTGAGGCCGAGATGGCCCAACTGAGCGCCACCATCGCCCTGATCGGTCCCAAAGTTGCCCTGATCGAGAGCCAGCGCAGCCAACTGGCGGAAGCCCAGGCCGAATTAACCGCGCTTCAGACGGTGGAGACCGAGCGCGAAGTCCAGCGCCAGGCTTTAACCGATATAAAGGAAGAAGCAGCCCGGCTGGAAGAACAAAACAAGCAGCTAAAAATAGAGATGGATGAAATCAAGGCCCGCTTGACCCAACTGACCGGGGCCGGCTCCAGTTGTCCGGTTTGCCAGCGCCCGCTCGACGAGGCGCACCGGGCCGAGGTGGGCGAACAACTGAAAAATCAAGGCACCGCCAAAGGCGACGCCTTCCGGCGCAATGTGGCCCGTTCGCGCCAGATTGTCGAACAGCGCGAAACCTTGCAGCAGCAGCTAACCGAGGCTGACCGGCAGCTTCGCAGTTTGGCCGGGGCGCAGCGGAAAGCGGCCACGCTGGAGCAGTCGCTGACCGAAGCCGAGAGCGCCATTACCCGGCTGACCGCAGCGGAAGGTCAGCGGGCCGAGTTGCAGCAGCAGTTGGACAGCGGCGCTTTTGCCGCCGAGGTGGTGGCTCAACTGAGCGAAGTCCAGGCCGAGCTGATCGGTTTGGGTTACGACAGCGCCAGCCATCAGGCGGCGCGGGCCGAAGTGGACAGCTTGACCCGTTTTGAGACCCAGGGGCAGGCTTTAAAGGAAGCCGAAAAGGGGCTGCCGAAAGAAGAAGCCCGGCTGAAAAAAGAGTCAGATCGGCAGGCGCGGTTATTACAGCAAATTAGCAATGACCAAACGGCGGTAGCGCAGTTGGAGGAAGAGACCAAAAATCTGGCCGACCTGCGGGCGCGGCTTAACCAGGCCAGCGAAGCTTTCGACCGGTTGCAGCGGGATGAACGTCTGGCCCGCGATAAGGTGGCGACGGCCAAACAGCAGCTCAATTATCTGGCCAACCTGGGCAAGCGGCGGGGCGAACTGGACGACAAACTCCAGCAGGTCCGCGAAGCGTTGGGGCTTTATCGTGAACTGCAAGTGGCGTTTGGCAAAAAGGGCGTCCAGGCCCTGTTGATCGAGAGCGCCATCCCCGAAATTGAAGATGAAGCCAACAAGCTGTTGAGCCGCATGACCGACAGCCGCATGCATGTCCGCTTTGAAACCCAGCGCGAGGCCAAAAGCGGCGACAGCACCATTGAAACCCTCGATATCCGCATCTCCGACGAAATGGGCAGCCGTGACTACGAACTCTACTCCGGCGGCGAGGCGTTCCGGGTCAATTTTGCTATCCGGGTGGCCCTGAGCAAAGTGCTGGCTCGCCGGGCCGGGGCGCGTTTGCAAACCCTGGTTATGGACGAGGGCTTCGGTACGCAGGACGTGCAGGGCCGGGAACGGCTGGTCGAGGCCATCAACGCCATCCAGGATGATTTTGAAAAGATCATCGTCATCACCCACATTGACGAGTTAAAAGACGCCTTTCCGGTGCGGATTGAGGTTTGGAAAACCGGCGAAGGCAGCCGGGTGGCCATCCGCTAGCCCTGCCATTTTTCGCTCCCAGCCGGTCTGCGACCAGCGTCCGGGGTAATCTATAATCCACTGTGTCTTGCTAAATTTTTAAGCCACTTGTAGAATTACAAAAACTTGGACTCCAGGAAAGTGATTTCAGGAGGTAATCTGTTCAAAAACCCCAATTCTTAAAGCATTATTTTAAGCGTATCGTTGCTATTGCAGGAGGAGATTTACAAATGAGTAAAAAATTATTTTGGTTGTTAAGTTTGTTAGTGCTGGTGACGCTGGTAGCCGCCTGTGGCGCTCAGCCGGCTGCACCTGCCGAAAAACCGGCTGATGAAGCCGCCGCTCCCGCTGAAGAAGCGGCAGCAACAACAGAAGCCCCGGCTACCGAAGCAGCGGCTCCGGCTGAAGCAGCCCCGGCGGCCACAGAAGAAGCTGCCGCCCCCGCCGAAGCCGGCGCTCTGCCCGACCTGGGCGGCCGCGAAGTGACTGTAGCTATCGAAAATGCTTATTTGCCTTTTAACTACGTCAACCTGGAAAGCGGCGAGCCGGGCGGGTGGGACTACGACGCCTGGGCCGAAATTTGCCAGCGACTCAACTGCAAGCCCGTCTTTATGGAAGCCGCCTGGGATGGCATGATCGCCGCCGTGAGCCAGGGACAATTTGATGCCGCCGCCGACGGTATCACTATTACCGCAGAGCGGGCCGAACAGGTGGATTTTTCGGATGGTTATATCAGTGTCAGTCAGCGCCTTTTGGCCCGGGCTGATGAAGACCGTTTTGATGACCCGGAGGCGTTAGCCGCTAACGCCGAACTGCGGGTGGGGGCCGTCAACGGGACCACCAATTATGATACGGCGGTTGAATTGGTTGGCGAGGAGCGCATCCAGCCCTTTGATGATTTTGGGGTGGCCGTGCAAGCTCTAATCGCCGGCGATGTGGATGCGGTGATGGCCGAAGAAACCGCCGGGCAGGGCTATATCGGGGCTAACGCCGATAAGGTCAAAATGGTCGGCGATTCGATGAAGAGCGATGCGTTGGGCTTTATCTTCCCCAAAGGCAGCGACCTGGTCGAGCCGGTCAACCTGGCCCTGGCGGCCATGCGCGAAGATGGGACTCTCGACACCCTGGCCCAAAAATATTTCTCGGACGAATTTACCCTGACCTATGATGATATTGGTCCCGGCGCGTATGCCGAAGAAACCACGGCTGAAGCAACCGGCGAAGCGGCAGCGGCCGCGGATCCGGCATGTGAATACGGCGGGATACTGAAAAGCATCGAAGCGGTAGACGACCTGACCGTGAAATTCAGCCTGTGCCGGCCCGATGTGGCCTTCCCGTCGAAAGTGGCCTTCACCGCCTTCAATATCTACCCCTCGGAATACCTGGAAAGCACCGGCGGGACGGGTGATATTCTGGATAAACCGGTCGGCACCGGGCCTTACCAACTGGCGGAATGGAAAAAGGGCGACAATATCAGCCTGAAACGGTTTGAAGATTATTGGGGCGACAAAGCCAAAACCGAAAATGTGGTCTTCCGCTGGAGTTCGGAAGGGGCGCAGCGGCTGCTGGAACTGCAATCAGGGACAGTGGATGGGATAGACAACCCGGCCCCCGACAGCTTTGAGACCATCGAAGCAGACAGCAGCCTGAAACTGTACCCGCGCGAAGGGTTGAACGTGTTCTATGTGAGTATGAACAACAGCTACCCGCCGTATGACAACGACAAAGTGCGGCAGGCGATAGCGATTGGGATAGATCGGCAGCGGATTGTGGACAACTTCTATCCGGTGGGATCGGAAGTAGCGAGCCACTTCACCCCGTGTGCGATCCCTGGCGGGTGTGAAGGGGCAGACTGGCCGGCGTATGATCCGGAGAAAGCGAAAGCGATGTTGGCCGAAGCGGGTTTCGCGGACGGCTTTGAGACGACGATAGCCTATCGGGATGTAGTGCGCGGGTATCTGCCGGAACCGAGTGTGGTGGCGCAGGACATTCAAGCCCAACTGGCCGAACTGGGGATCAGAGCCGAGATCGAAGTGATGGAAAGCACGGCGTTTCTGGATGCAGCCAAGCTGGGTGATCTGAAAGGGCTGACGATGCTGGGCTGGGGAGCGGATTACCCGGATCAGACCAACTTTCTGGATTACCACTTTGGGGAAGGGGCAAGCCAACAGATGGGCAAAGGCTGGCCGGACATCCACAAGATACTGCAAGAAGCGGGGAGTGTGCCGGATCAGGCTGAGCGGAACAAGCTGTATGGGCAAGCGAACGAACTGTTGATTGAGCACGTACCGATGATCCCGATTGCGCACGGCGGGTCGGCGACGGTGTTCAAAGCTGGAGTAGAAGGGGCACATTCCTCACCGTTGAGCAACGAGAAATTCGCGGTGATGGAATTGCCTGAGCAGGACACGCTGGTGTGGATGCAGAACGGGGAACCGGGCAGTGTGTACTGTGCGGATGAAGAAGACGGGGAATCGTTTCGGGTGTGCGAACAGATATATGAGAGCCTGTTAGGGTATGAAGTAGCTGGCACGGCAGTGGAACCGGCGTTGGCGGAAAGCTATGATGTGAACGAAGCGTTGACGGAATGGACGTTCCACCTGCGGTCTGGGGTAAAATTCCACGACGGGAGTGCCTTTGATGCGCAGGATGTGATAGACAGCTACACCGCCCAGTGGGATGCAGCCAGCCCGTTACACAAGGGCCGGCAGGGGACCTTCACCTACTTCTCAGCGTTGTTTAATGCCTTCAAGAACGCTCCGCCAGCGACGGAGTAACGGAAATGAGTAGGTCAAACTTGAGTTTGACCTGATGATAGACAAAGGGCGAGTGAACCTGTTGGTTCGCTCGCCCTTCTTTTTTGGGTAAATTCTTAGCCTTACTTGTGTATATCGGCAACGTAAGGTAAAATCCAGCCAACTTCGCCGCAGCAGGGGAGAGAGTTGGATGTTTCAATACATTGCGCGCCGGGTGACGCTATCCATCCCGGTGCTGGTGGGAATTTTGTTTGTCACCTTTGCCCTGGCCCGGCTGATTCCCGGCGACCCCTGCCGCGCCGTATTGGGTGAGCGAGCCACCGATGTGATTTGTGACGCTTTTATGGAGCGGAATGGTTTGAATGAACCAATTCCGACCCAATTCGCCATTTATCTGCGCCAGATTGTCATCGAGTGGGATTTGGGCGAGTCGTTTCGCTTTGGCCGCCCGGTGAGCGAAATTATCGTCGAGCGCCTGCCGGTCACGATTGAACTGGCGCTGACGGCCATGATTTTTGCCACAATCATCGGGATTTTGTTTGGCGTTATCTCGGCGTACTGGCACAACTCAGCCATTGATGTGCTGGTCATGATCGGCGCCAATATCGGCGTGTCGTTGCCCATTTTTGTGTTGGGCCTGCTGCTGCAATATCTCTTTGCCCTGCTTTTAAAGGACACTTTTCTACAACTGCCGCCGTCGGGCCGGCTGACCTCCGGTGTTACCAATCCGCCTTTCTTCGAGGTTTGGGGCTGGGATGTGTCGCCCGACTCAGCCGGGTTTATCTTTTTCAGCCTGATTGCCAATCTTAACTTTATCAATGCCCTGTTGACCGGCAACTGGACTGCTTTTGGCGATGCCTTCACCCACATGCTTTTGCCCGCTATCGCCGTCGGGACTATCCCCCTGGCGATTGTGGCCCGCATCACCCGCTCCAGCCTGCTTGAGGTTCTGAGTCTCGATTACATCCGTACCGCGCGGGCTAAAGGATTGGCTGAATTGGGGGTCGTTTTCAGGCACGGCTTGAGTAATGCCATGCTGCCCGTGGTGACGATTGTCGGCCTGCAATTAGGCTCTTTGCTCAGCGGCGCGGTGCTGACCGAGACTATCTTTAATTTGGCCGGTCTGGGCCGCACCCTCTTTGAGGCCATTACCGCCCGCGATTACATTATTGTGCAGGGTTTTACCCTGATTGTGGCGGTCGGCTTTGTGGTAATTAATTTGATTGTTGACATTTCTTACGCTTTTCTTGACCCGCGTATTCGTTTGAGTTAAACCTCTGGTAGGGCAAAAACGAGAGAGGAAGTATTATCATGGCCGCCGAGTCAATCCCTTTGACCGCCCCGCCGGTTGTTAAAACTAAAGAACCCACCAGCCTCTATCGGGATGCCTTTCGCCACCTCATCCAAAAACGGTCGGCTGTTATCGGGATGTTCATCTTGCTGGCCCTGACCTTTATTGCCGTTTTTGCGCCGTTGATTGCCCCTTATGATGCCGAACAGCAGTTGATCGGGATTGAAGATGGCATCAAGAAACGCTCCGCCCCGTGTATTCACCTGCTCGGCTGTTCCACCGACCGGCCCCAACACATCTTTGGGGTGGACGCCAACTTCCGGGATTTTTTTAGCCGGGTTATTTATGGCTCGCGGCTGTCGCTGCAAGTCGGCTTTGCCTCGGTGACGTTTGCCATTATTGTCGGGACAATGTTGGGAGCGATAGCCGGGTTTGTCGGCGGCTGGCTGGATAACGTAATCATGCGCCTGATGGATGTCCTGCTGGCCTTTCCTGCTTTGATTCTGGCAATTGCCATTGTGACGGTGCTGGGGCCGGGCCTCATTAATGCCCTGATTGCTATTGGTATTGTGACCATCCCGGCCTATGCGCGGGTGATCCGCTCCAGCGTGTTGTCGGTCAAAGAGCAGGATTTTATCCTGGCCGACCGGGCCCTGGGCGTGCCGCCGCCCCGCATCCTGTTCCGGGATATTCTGCCCAACTCGATCACCCCGTTGATTGTCCAGGGGACGCTGGGCATCGGCACCGCCATTGTCGAAGTGGCCGCCCTCTCCTTTCTGGGGCTAGGCGCGCAGCCGCCCACCCCCGAATGGGGCCTGATGGTCAGCGCCGAGCGCAACCAGATTTTTACCGCCCCGCATCTGGTCCTCATCCCCGGCGTCGCCATTGCCCTGGTCGTCCTGGGCTTTAACCTCCTGGGTGACGGCCTTCAGGATGCGCTCAACCCACGTTTAAATCGTCGTTGATATGAGATTAGAGATTGGAGATTATTAATCCGAATCTCCAATCTCCAATCTCCAATCGCTAATCTCCCATGTCACTTCTAAAAATTTACCAGGGACAGGCACTGCGGCAAGCGCTGGCGGAAATCAAATCGCCGGTTGAGGCGATCTATTTTGCTCTGGAACAGCCGGAGCCGGATACCCTGGCCGCCCTGTCCGAACTGGCGGCGCTGACTCCACACCTGTCTGTGACCACCCAATCCGCACCTTCCGGCGCGGCGGCTGACCGGCTGGTGGTCCGCAGCCACAGCGGGCGGGAACTGGTTTTTGTCGGTGCGCCGTTGGGCCTGGAATTGGCCGCCCTGGTCTCGGCCATCATCATCAGCGGACGGGCAGACTCCGGACTGCTGCCTGCCACCCGACAAGCGCTGGCCCAATTGCAGACCCCGCTGAAGCTGGAAATCTTCACCACCCCCACCTGACCCCACTGCGCCCAGGCGGTCAGCCTGGTTCACAAATTTGCCTTTGAAAACCCCCACCTCAAAGCCGAGGCCGTCTCCGCCGTGGTGATGACCGACCTGGCCCAACAGTACAAAGTGATGAGTACGCCTCACCTTGTGCTGAACGGAACCCGCGCCGTGAAAGGCCGCCTGAGCGAAGAAACATTGCTGGCAGCGATTCTGGTGGAGGCGGGTTAAGGTTGTTCCGGGACCGTGTTGCGTGTTGCGTTTACATTACGCAAGACGCAACACGCAAGACGTAACACGTTTCAAGTGCAAAACATGGTCGGATGAGTTATGATTTGGGGTTAGAGGGGGTGGGTAAAAGTTATAGAAGGCGCTACTGAATTTACAATTCATTTTCTGTAATACAAACAAGTTGGTGCACTGAAATCATCTATACTGCTACCTCATTTAACGCTTGTACTAAATGATGAATCGTCGTGCAAGGATTATCCCTTTCCGGATTGTGAGGTAGACACAGTTGTAGTAATCTCTCAGCATTTCGTATGGCTTCATTTTGTTTGTTCTCTAAAATATGATACATATTCGGATCGTTTTTTCTATATTTAAAACCTAACCGTTTTTTATCAGAGAGCATTGTTTCGTAAAGGTCACGCGAGGTTGCCACATCGTGGTAGTGAAAATGTAGTAAATACCAAATTTCAAAAGCTTCATTCGAGTATCCAACTTTGATACCATGTTGTTTTGCAAGAGCTAAAGCGTTATTAAAATTTTGGGCTGGAAAAGAATCTCTATCAAAAACGCTCCATACTTCAGCAGATGGGTATTTTTGTTTTTCCTCGATTGCTCTCTGTACTACAACAACTGTATTTGCACCTACCCCAATTATGTCTATTACTTCTTTTGGGACTCGAAATTGTCTAAAATAATTAGGTTCAGTTCTTTCTCCTTCACAGACTATTATGAATTTTTTTCGCAATTCACGTACATTTTTCTTACGATCCGATAACATTATACCTTTTGGTTTAATTTTCTTGGGCATTAGTATTCACCTATCAACTGGTGAGTATCTCCAATGAAAGGGATTGCCCCGTATCTTCCAGATATATAATCCTTCTCGAAAGAAGCATCATTTCGCACTGGCACTCGATATTCAGCTAACGAGTACAAATCAGTTGCTCCATATTTGTCTTTTCCGTAAACCAAATTTGGTCTCTTCTAAAGAATTTATGATCCAGTAGATTTATATCGTGTGTGGCAAAAATCAATTGTGCGTTATTTGGATTTGTAATGTTTGAATTAAAGAGTTTTATGATTGAAGCAGTAATTAGGGGGTGAAATCTAGCATCTAGTTCATCTACAATTAATACCTTGCCCGATTGTAATGTATCTAGTAAAGGGCCAGAAAGATAAAATAACTTTTGAGTTCCTTCTGACTCCTGGTCATCAATATCAAATTTTTCTAAGGTAGTGCTAATGTTTTGACTGTCATATTTTTTGTGTAGAGTAGCTACATTAAAAGCCGTGGCTCCATCTGTTTGTTTCAAGAGAAAGTCTCTTATTTCCTGAGGTATATTTTGAGGAATATGAAGATCAGGGTCAATGCTTGTTCTCTCTATTAAAATGTCAGCTATCCCAAGGTCTACTTGTTTTACAAAAGAAATTATACGCTTTCGCATGGTGTCATCAATCATACTTTCTAGGGTAAAACCTCGATAACCCATATCTGATAACCCAGAAATGAAATTGACACTTTGAAACCATTTTAAGATACTCTGTGCTATTGCTCCATTAAATTGAGCCACTACTGATAGAAATAAAGCGTTATCTCTTGTCCGGGTTTCTAATCCTCTACCTTCTTTGAAAACACTTGATAATTCAAATTGATTATTTTCTCGTAAAATAAATTTGTTTCTCGTTGGCTAGGTGTATGATAAAGCCACTCAGAATGAATTCTGCGATTATCAGCCTCGAATCCGTATCTATATCTTTTGCCTTCCAAGAAAAATATAATTTCAAAGGAAGAGGGTTTAGTATCTGTTTCTGTACTCAATCTAAAATTTTCTACTGGTATAGGCTCTGTTGATTGTGATTCTTTTGAGGAAGTTAGAACGAAATGGTGCATAAACGCCATTGCTTTTATCAGATTACTCTTGCCGCTAGCATTAGCCCCATAGATAGCTGCGCTTTTTAACAGGCTAATAGAACGGGCAATAGGGAAAACATTATTTTTATCGAGATCCTTATCTTTTGATGTCAATTTCGCAGATATCATACTAAATGTTACAATCTGCTTGAATGATCTGTAATTGCCCACATTAAATGCTATTAACATTTTAAATTCCTGTATGTAAAATAAAAATTTGTGAAAATTTCACATAATTCTATCATTAAAAGTAAATTTTGTAAAGCCTATTTGGAATTTTAGTAATAGTACGCACCTAACAATACTTTGCCCCG
>JAAUSP010000274.1 GCA_012032575.1 Anaerolineales bacterium
CAATGCCGGCTGGCCGGAACGGGTCGGCGGGCGGATTATGTACTCGTCGCCGCCGGAATATTTTGGCGACTATGCCCTGGCCTTTGTCGAGGCCGGGGGCCAGGCTGGTCGGCGGCTGCTGCGGGACCACGCCGGAACACATTACCCACATGCGCGTCGCCCTGGATGACCCGGCCCGTCCGGTCCCGTCGCTGCTCCGGCTGCCCGGCGAAGAGCCTCAAGCGGCGCATCTGGCGAACATGCTGCCGCCCACCCGGCTGGCCCGCCGCCTGGCCGAGGGTCAATTTGTGGTCAGCGTGGAGATGAGTCCGCCCAAGGGGTTCTCGGCGGAACGGGTGCTGGCCGGGGCCGCTACGCTGCAAGCTGCCGGGGCCAACGTCATCAACGTGGCCGACAGCCCTCGCGCGCGCATGCGAATGAGTCCCTGGGCCGTCTGCCACCTGGTCCAGACCCAGCTTGATATGGAAACGGTGCTGCATTTTCCCACCCGTGGGCGCAATATTTTGCGGGTGCAGGGCGACCTGCTGGCGGCGCATGCTCTCGGCGTGCGCAATATTTTGTGGTCATGGGCGATCCGACCACGGTGGGCGAGTATCCGCAGGCGCTCGATACTTACGATGTGGTGCCGACCGGCCTGATCAAGCTGCTCAAGCAGGGCTTCAACCAGGGCCTCGATTACGGCGGCGAACCCATCACCCAGCCGACCAATTTTGTGATTGGCTGCGCGGTCAACCTCAACCCACCCGACCCGGCCCGCGAGATCAAGGTACTGCGCCAAAAATCGAAAATGGGGCTGATTTTGCCCTGACTCAGCCTCTCTTTGAGGCCGCCCATCTGGACACCTTTCTGGCCCGCTACGAGGCCGAACACGGCCCGCTCACCCTGCCGCTGCTGGCCGGAGTGCTGCCGCTCTACAATGCCCGCCACGCCGAATTTTTGCACAACGAAGTCCCCGGCATCCACATCCCCGCCGACATTCGCCAGCGCATGCGCGACGCCGGCGAAAAAGGCGCGCAGGCCGGCCTGGTCATGGCCCGCGACCTGATCCGCCAACTCCGCCCCCACGTGCAGGGACTTTATCTCATGCCCCCCTTTGATCGTTACGATCTGGCCGCCGAGGTGATCGAGGGGATAGAAGAATAACGTGTTGCGTGTTGCGTGTTCCGTCTGCTTTATTTCACGCAACACGCAACACGCAACACGAATATTGGGTAATTACTTTCCTGGAAATATCCAAAAAGGGGGAAACCGATGAATCCTAAAATAGCCAAATTTGCCGCTGATATTCGCCAGGGGCAGGCCAGCCAGGTTAGCTTATTCTGGCTGCGGGTGTTTGTCCAGCATGCCCGCCAGGGGGCGCTCCGCTCGGATGAGTGGGTCGAGCTTGGGCTGCGCGAGGCGGCGGCCATTGCCGGTCTGAATGCGGCGGACCTGTCCCCGCGCCTGACTCTGCTGACGGAATATGACCTGTTTCAAGCCGTCCGCTTGAAGGATCAGCAGCTTTTTATCGGCTCAGAACTGGCCGACCTGGATTGGAGCCGCAAGTACGAGCTGTCGTTCCAGGCCGATGTGAGCGACAACGGCATTTTAGGCGAGTGGGATTGCAGTGAGCTGGCCGACTGCGTCGAAGCGTTGTGGCGGGAAGTCGGGGCGCTGTCGCCACAGGATGTGGCCCTGGAAAAGCTGCTCGGCGAAGGCGCGCCGTTGTGGGGCAGCAACGGTACGGGGCGCTCGGTGCTGCTGGAGGTGCTGCACGAGGCGCAGGCATTGTACGGTGGCTGGCTGCCCCGGCACGTCGTCACCCGGATCAGCCGGGCGCTGGATGTCCCCCTGTCCGACGTGTACGGCGTGACCGAGTTTTACACCATGTTTTACACCCAGCCGGTCGGCAAAAAGATCATCCGCCTGTGCGAAGATGGGCCGTGCGCGGTGCAGGGGGCGGAAAAGGTCAAAGCGGCCCTGTGCCAGCATTTGCAAATCCAGCCCGGTCAAACCACGCCCGATGGCGAACACACCCTCGAACTGGTGCGCTGCCTGGGCCTGTGCGACCACGCCCCGGCGGCGCTGGTCAATCAGACCCGCCATTTTCAAGTGTCGCCCAACCGCATCCACGTGCTGCTCAGCAACAGCCCGCGCCACCCCCAACAGCAAACCAATATCGGCGGGCTGATCAAGGTGGCGATGTCGAATGTGAAGGTGGTTGACCCGACCAGCCTGAGCGAGTACCGCGCCCAGGGCGCCTGTCGGCGCTGCGCAAAGTGCTGGCCGAGATGACCCCGGCGGAAGTGATTGAGGTGATCAAAGCCAGCAAGCTGGTGGGACGCGGCGGCGCGGCTTTTCCAGCCGGAACGAAGTGGCAGTTTGCGGCCAACAATCCGCCCGGCCCGCGCTACGTCATCTGCAACGCCGACGAGAGCGAGGTCGGGGCCTTTAAAGACCGGACCCTGATGGACGGCGACCCTTTCCGGGTGGTCGAGGGGCTGATTATCGCCTGCTATGCGGTGGGCGCGGCGCAGGGTTATATTTACGTGCGCGGTGAACACCGCCTGGGCTACGAGCGTTTTAGCCACGCCGTGCTCGAACTGGAGAAAGCAGGCTGGCTGGGCGACAACATCCAGGGCAGCGGCTTCACCTGCCGCATCGCCATCCGGCGCGGGGCCGGGGCGTACATCTGTGGCGAGGAAACGGCCCTGATTGAGTCCATCGAAGGCAAGCGCGGCTTTCCCCGGCTGCGCCCGCCTTTCCCGGCCAACAAGGGCTTGTGGGGCGCGCCGACGGTCATCAACAACGTGGAAACGCTGGCCAAAGTCCCTTCGATTGTGGTGCATGGCGGCAGTTGGTACAATTTGCTGGGCACGTCGGAGTCGGCGGGGACCAAGCTGTTTGCGGTCAGCGGCTCGGTGGTGCGGCCCGGCGTGTACGAAGTGCCGTTTGGCGTGCCGCTGCGCCACCTGGTTTACGATATGGCCGGCGGTCTGCACGAAGGCCGTAGTTTGCAGGGCATTCTGACCGGCGGGGCCGCCGGGACTTTTTTGAAGCCGGAACACCTGGACACGCCGATCACCTTTGAGACCTTCCGCCAGGTCGGCGGGACCATCGGGGCGGGCACAATGATGGTCTTTGACGAGGCAGTGGACCTGCGGGACGTGTTGACCCGCGTGGGCGAGTTTTTTGCCCACGAAAGCTGCGGCAAATGTTATCCCTGTCAGATGGGCACCCAGCGCCAGGCCGAAATTCTGCACCGCCTCCAGCACGGCCACGGCCAGCCCGACGACGTCGCCACCCTGCTGGAACTGGGCCGGGTGATGACCGACACCAGCATTTGCGGCCTGGGCCAGTCGGCCAGCTGGGCCGTGGCCGATGCGTTGAAGCGCTGGCCGGAGTTGTTTGAGAAGGCGGAAGGATGAAGGTAAAAACCTGGTTCAGCCTGAAAATGCTCAGGAAATGTTTGATAAACTGGGTTTATAGTCAACCTCTTTGCTTAAATGCTTTATCTTGGGTATCATCTGATAACCTATCGGGTAGTAAGGACAAGCCTTGCGGTTTTTGTTCTATCCCTTTTGTGGTATAGTTAGGCAAAGATACCCCGAATCGTTGGAGACCTGTTAATTAGATGGATACCTTAGAAAAAGAGTTCGGCGCTCCTATTGAAACGGATGAAGTGGAAGTAGAACTGCCTGTGTTGCCCGTGCGGGACACAGTGGTATTTCCACGCATGCTCACCCCCCTGTTTGTGGGGCGAGATCGTTCGGTTTTGGCCCTGGAAGCAGCCCTGGTAGAAAAAAGCCAACTGGTTGTTGTCACCCAGCGTGACGCCGACCAGGAAGACCCCAAACCGGAAGATTTGTACAGCATCGGCACTGAAGTAGTGATTGGCCGGATGCTGCGCATGCCCGACGGCAGCACCAATATTCTGGCCCAGGGACACCAGCGGGTTAAAATTATCGAATTTACCCAGGAACATCCCTATCTGCGGGTGCGGGTGCGCCGGTTGACCGAAGACAGCGAAAAGAATGTCAACGCCCAGGCTTCGATGCGGGCCGTGCTTGACCTGTTTGAAAAGTGCGTCCATTTGAACCGCAACCTGCCCGATGATGCCTATGTGGCCGCCATGAATATTGACGAACCCGGCTGGCTAGCCGATATGATCGCTTCGGTGATTGATCTGGATGTAGAACAGCGCCAGCAAATTCTGGATACCATTGACCCACTCACCCGTTTGCAACGGTTAAGCATTGTGCTGGCCCAGGAATTGGACGTGCTCAAACTGGAGTCCGAAATTCAGGATCAGGTCCAGCAGGAAGTTGACAAAGGCCAGCGCGAATTCTTTTTGCGCGAACAGATGCGGGTCATCCAGAGCGAGTTGGGCGAGATGGACACCCAACTGGCCGAAATCAACGAACTGCGCGAAAAAACTAAGCCAGATCAGCCTGCCGGACGAGGCCCGCACCAAAGCCGAACGAGAGCTGAACCGCCTGGCCATAATGCCGCCCGCCGCTCCCGAAGTCGGGATTATCCGCACTTACCTGGACTGGGTTATCGAGCTGCCCTGGGTCACGTCAACAGCCGACAACACCGACATCCGCCATGTGGCCAAAGTGCTGGACAATAACCATTTTGGCATTCCCAAAGCCAAAGAGCGAATTTTGGAACATATCGCCGTGCTACAGCGAGCCGGCCTCAAAATGCGCAGCCCGATTCTATGCTTTGTCGGACCGCCCGGCACTGGCAAAACCTCGCTGGGCCGCTCCATTGCCGATGCGTTGGGCCGCAAATTTGTGCGGGTCAGCCTGGGCGGAATTCATGATGAAGCCGAAATCAGAGGCCACCGCCGGACGTACATCGGGGCGCTGCCGGGCCGGATCATTCAAAGTATGCGCCGGGCGGGCACGATCAATCCGGTTTTTATCCTGGATGAAATTGACAAAGTCGGCGCAGATTTCCGGGGCGACCCCAGCGCGGCCCTGCTGGAGGCGCTGGACCCGGAGCAAAATAATAGCTTTTCCGACCATTACCTGGAACTGCCCTACGATTTGTCGAAGGTGTTATTTATTACCACCGCCAATGTGCTGTACACCATTCCTTCGGCACTGCGCGACCGGATGGAGGTGATTGAATTTTCGGGCTATATTGAAGAAGAAAAGCTGGAAATTGCCCGCCAATTTCTGATTCCGCGCCAGATTGAAGAGCACGGGCTGGACGATGTCAGCCTGAAAATTGCCGACAGCGCCGTGCAGGGCATCGTGCGCGAATATACCTACGAAGCCGGCGTGCGCAACCTGGAACGCGAGATTGGGCAAATCTGCCGCAAATTGACCCGTCGCCTGGCCGAACATAAACCTATCCCCAAAACCGTTACCCGGCAGGCTTTGCCTAAGTATCTGGGGCCGCCCCGTTACACCGAACAACTTGTGGAAAAAGAGGATCAGGTGGGCGTGGCCACCGGCATCGCCTATACCGATGCCGGCGGCGACATTATGCCTATCGAAGTGACGCTGATGCCCGGCAAAGGCAACCTGACCCTGACCGGGCAGTTGGGCGAGGTGATGCAGGAATCGGTTCAGGCGGCCTACTCCTTTGTGCGCTCGCACGCCAAAGAGTACGACATCAAGCCGGCTCAATTTGAAAACTGCGATATTCACCTCCATGTGCCCGAAGGCGCCATACCCAAAGATGGCCCCAGCGCCGGCATTACTATGGCCACCGCCTTGATGTCCGCTTTTTCCAATCAAAAAGTCCGCCGTGATGTGGCCATGACCGGCGAAATCACCCTGCGCGGCAAAGTGCTGCCCATCGGCGGCTTCAAAGAGAAGATTTTGGCCGCGCACCGGGCCGGCATCACCACCGTGATTGTGCCTAACCAAAACCAAAAAGATATGGTGGATGTCCCCAAAAAAGTGCAGCGTGATCTGAATATCATCTTCGCTGCAAAAATGGAAGATGTGCTGAAAACAGCCTTGATTGTCTCCAAAAAGAAAAAAAGCAAGGCTGAGCCGGCCGCAGCGGCTTCAGCGTAACCACTCAGCCCGGTCATTTCGAGCGGCGTCAGACGCAGGAAATTTTTTAATCCGCTGTTCGCAAGCAAGGGTCTCCAAGATTTCTCGGCTTTCAGCCCTCGAATGACATGGGAGATTAGAGATTGGAGATTCAAGCCAACAATCTCTAATCTCCCCTCTTTACCCCTCATGTCTCCCAAAATTCTCCCTGGCCTTTTGACATAAAGTCAAACTCTTGGGGCTAACCTTGCATTTTATGTCTATCTTAAGTAAAATTGAATCGTAATTATAGGCGCAGGCAACGCTGTTGTCTGCTTGAAATTCATTAATGCTCACCTATCCAAGTAGTCGGCCGTAAACAGGCGGTGAGGAGGCCACTTTGCAAATTTTCCATCTCATCAGTATGTCTTCGTTTCAATCGCTGAGTCTGGCGCTGGGTTTGGCTTTGTGGCAGCAGCCGACTTCGGCCCGACCCCAGTGGCTCACCTTTGCCTTTCTGATTGCGCTTATCTTGACCCTGATTTTTTCAGGGCGCGTTTTCCCGGCCCTGGCCTTAAGTGGCTAACCGAACTCCTGAGCAATAATCTGATCCTTATCGGCTTTTTAGCCACCACCGGTTTGTTTTTTGTGCTTTTGTTCAATCTGAATCCTTTCCCCTTGATTCGTAGCGGAGCCGAGGCGATGGGTCTGAGGCAATTGGTCAATTTTGACACCGCTTTTGCCGACGGCCTGCCTGATGCCGTCGCTGATAATATCGAAGTGGTCAGCGTAATACGGGCCGATACCGACACCGACGGTTTTGAGGAATGGGTGGTATTTTACCTGTTCGATAAACGCGCCCGCAACAGTCCGATCCACGGCGCGGTGTATGATAATGATCGGGGCAAACCCCCGGTTATTTTTCCTTATCAGCTCCAGGCGCCTGACCGCAATTACTTGAGCGAACAACAAGTCTTTGGCCCATCGCTCACCATTCAAAATCTGGCCCTCGACCGCAATGGACCGGACGGGACCGATGTCCCCGAACTGGTTGTTCAAGGCGGCAATGAGTTGACCGTTTTCCGTTTCCGGCAAAATTCTGAGCCGTGGGATTCTCCGCAGGATTCGCCGGCCCGCTACCAGCCGATTGGCTTCTTCCGGGGGAGTGGTGGGGTGACGATAAACCTCAATGAGGGCGCAAACGCTTATGGTCAGGTTACAGTGATTGATCGGAACGGTTTTGAGCGGAGCCAGCTTGCCATTCGCTCCGTTTACGGGTTGGTAACAGGTCCCGATGGCAATCAAACTTATCTCAATCCCATTCCGCCATTGGGGGGTGTGGGCGGACCGCAATTAGCCGCCCCCGTCCTCTCGACCGTAGATTTTTACCCTACGCCGCCTGACGATTTGTTCAACACCCCTTTTCCTGAGAAGTTGGTGTTAGGCTTTTATGCCGCTACCTGCGGTGGCGGTGATGGCACTTTATGCAATGCCAACACCACCAGTTCCAGCCTGCTCTGGCGGCCCGACGCCGATACCTCGCTGAGTAGCTTTTTAACCGGCGATGCCCTGGCTGCCTTTAACAGCAGCAATCCCGGCTACTTTGGCTTGCCCGCTTTTGACGGTAACAGTGGGATTAGCGTGGCTCAACTTCGTTATTATCCTCAAACGGAAACCGACCCGGATTTGTTGGAGACCGGCGGCGGGCGCGATGTCGTCACCGGCGAGCAGGGCCAGGTGGGGTTGGTCCAGATTACCTTCAACGTCAATGGTTCGGCTTTGCAGGAAGCCTGCTACCAGACTCAATTGACCGCCGGGCAGTGGAAAATTTCTCGCCGTTTGGCCACTTCGTGCGCGGAGCCGCCGCCCCCACCTCCGCCGCCAACTGTTACCCCGCTGCCCCTCGCCGACTCCCCTCCCCCCCGCGGTTGAACCATCTCCTGAAGCCGGCTCACTGACGTCGCCGGTGTCTCTTATTCAGGCTAAAATTACTGCCCCGGCCGCAGCCGCTGTGTGCGAGACAATTCTATTTTCTGCTGCCGGTTCGGAGCCAGCGGGACAACTTGCCGGCTACGATTGGAATTTTGGTGACGGCAACACCGGCAGCGGTCTCAACCTGTCCTACCGCTACCCTGCTCCCGGCGTTTATAATGTCACCCTGACCGTCAGAGACAGCGCTGGGCAGGCAGGTCCTCCGGCTACCCAGACCATTACCATCAGTCCATCAACTGCGCCGTCCTCTCCCTCGTGTAGTTAAAGCCTATCCCAAAACCCGGCAGCAGCGGCTCCCACGCCGCTGTTAGTCGGGCGTGGGAGTCCGCCCCACTGGTTTTCGGATAGAGGTTATGGGTTCTCCCCCTTGATGTGGATAAGGACAGGGGCAAAGATTGTTAGATTCAGCAACTTCTGCTAAAATTGGCCCGCGTTTCGGCCCTGCCGGGCGTAAATCTTGCTGCAAGGAATGAAACAACCATGAATTGCCCAAATTGTGGCGCTGAAAATGAAGCCGGCGCGCGTTTTTGTGTCGAGTGCGGCGCGCCGCTCGAAACCCAGGTCAACCTGCCAAGTCAACCCCCGGAAATGGACGACATGGACGATGATCGCACGATCATGTCCAGCTTTGGCCGGTTGGCCGAAGAAGCCAAAACCGTAGCCGTCACCCAGGAACAACTGGCGGCGGCTGAAGCTGAAGTCGCTTCCGCCTTTGAACGTGGGCCGGAACCGGAACCGATTCCGCCCGCCCCTCGGCCCATCGGCGGAAGTGGTGGGAGTGGGGGCGTGGCGGCAGCTTTGGCGGCGGCAGCAGCGGCGGCCAAAACTGGGATGACGGCCGGACGGAAATATCATCATTGCCATCGTGGTTCTCGTTGTGTTATGCTGTTGTTGTTCAGGTCTCGTTGGTATTAGTGTAGCGTTATCGGGGGAGTTCGACGAGTTGTTGGAGACCAGTCTTCTGACTACGCTTCCTTATTTTATGTAGTCCCTTCGTTTCCGCTATCCATCACCCCCTTAAGCCAAAAACAAGACCCCCGGTATCCCAAAGACACCGGGGGTTTAATCATATAGATGGAGTCCGAAGCTTGCTTTGGCTTTTCCAAACCAAGGTTTGGACTCCTCTCTCCACCCTATCTCATTTCAACTGAAGCTGAACCTGCCGATGTTTATGCTGACGGGTGGCCTGTTCGTACAGGGCCAGGGCCAGTTCGCGTTCGCCGCGCTGCTCGTAAATAGCGCCCAGGTTGTGGTAGGGCCAGGTGTAGGCCGGGTCCACCTCGATGGCGTGCTGGTAGGCGGTAATGGCCTGATCGGGCCGGTTCAAGGTATTATACACATTACCCAGGTTGGTCCACGAAATGGCCTGATCGGTCGTCGGGCCGGGCAACTGTTCGATTACCTGGCGGTAGAGGGTTATGGCCTGTTCGTAATCGCCCAGTTTTTCATAGACCAGGCCCAGGTTGTTGTAGGGCCAGGCATAATCGGGGGCCCAGTTCGGATGGCCTGGCGATAGGCCGCAATGGCCTGATCGGGTTGCTTCAAATCATCATAAATATCGCCCAG
>JAAUSP010000275.1 GCA_012032575.1 Anaerolineales bacterium
CCGGGGCAGCGGGTTATTCTGGCCCATGGCGGGCGGGGCGGGCGGGGTAATACCTCCTTCAAAAATTCGGTTTGAACCAGGCCCCCAAGATGGCCGAGCGCGGCCAGTTGGGTGAAGAGTTATGGATTACCCTGGAACTCAAACTGATTGCCGATGTTGGGGTGATCGGCGTACCCAATGCCGGCAAAAGTACCCTGTTGTCGGTGGTCAGTGCGGCCCGGCCCAAAATTGCCGATTATCCTTTTACCACCCTCCAGCCTAACCTGGGCGTGGTCGAGCTGGACCATCGTGACATGGTGATGGCGGACATCCCCGGCCTGATCGAAGGCGCGCACGAAGGGGCCGGGTTGGGCCACCAATTTCTGCGCCACGTCGAACGCAGCCGGCTGCTGGTCCATTTGCTCAACGGGGCCGCACCCGATCCGCTGGCCGATTTTGACCAGATCAATGACGAACTGCGTCTTTTTAGCCCCAAGCTGGCTCAAAAACCGCAGATTGTAGTCTTAAATAAAATTGACCTGCCCGATGCCGCCGCGCACTGGCCGGCGGTACAGGCGCGGGCCAAAGATATGGATTTGGAAGCGCTGCAAATCTCGGCGGTGACCGGCGAGGGTGTGCCGATGCTGGTCGCCAAACTGTTTGCGAAACTGGACGACCTGCCCCGCGAACCGTTGTTTGAAGAAGAAATCCCGGTGTTCACTCTTAATGAGGATGAGCGCTACTTCGAGATCGAAAAGCTGCCCAACGGCTGGCGGGTCACCGGCCCCAAAATCGAGCAGTTGGCCGCCCAGACCTATTGGGGTCTGGACGAAGCGGTGATGCGGGCCTATCGCATCCTGGAAAAGATGGGCGTCCACGCCGCCCTGCGCGATGCCGGCGTCGAAGTAGGCGACACTGTCTTTCTGAATGATGTGGAGCTGGAATGGGTCTGGTGACAGGTAGCAGGGTCGCAGGTAGCAGGGTCGCAGGTTGCAAGGTAGCAGGTTGCAGATTATTGTTACCAAGGTGTAAGTTACTTTTCACTGTCTTCAAGATATTTCTTATTTCTTACTCCCTACTCCCTACTCGCTACTCCCTACTCCCATGAAGCTCGGTTTTCTCGGCGGCACCTTTGACCCCATTCATCTGGGGCATTTGTTGATGGCGGAGACAGCCTGGGAAGGGCTGGGGCTGAACCGGGTGTTGTTTGTTCCGGCAGGCGACCCGCCGCACAAGCAGGGACAGGCCAAGACACCGGCTTTTCACCGGGTAGCGATGGTCGAGCGGGCGATTGCGGGCAACGCTCATTTTGCTCTAAGCCGGGTGGATTTGGAGCGGCCCGGCCCGCATTACACTACCGATACAGTGCGGCTCATTCGGGCGCAGTACGATCTGTCAGCCGAAGCCTGCTTTTTGATTATCGGCGGCGACTCGCTGGCGGATTTGCCGACCTGGTATCACGCCCCGGAATTGGTCACGCTCTGCCGCCTGGCGGTGATTGGTCGGCCTGGCTACCGGCCCGACCTGAGCGGCCTGGAAGCTACCGTTCCCGGCCTCAGCGCCCGCCTCGATTGGGTGGATATGCCGCCCACCGCCGTTTCATCGCGAGACATTCGGGCCAGAGTACGGGCGGGGCGAAGCATTCGCTATCAGGTAGCGGAGGGGGTCAGGGAGTATATCGAGGCATACGGACTTTATCAATATAATGATGCGTGATGCGTGATGCGTGAAGAATTTTCCCCTCACGCATCACGCATCACGTATCAGGATTAAAATCTATCACAGGAGTTACAACCATGTTTATCGTCACAAACCGTATTCTGGTGAACCCGGAATACAAAGCCCAATTTGAAGAGCGTTTTACCAACCGCGCCCGTGAGGTGGACAAGATGCCCGGCTTTGTCCGCAATCAGGTGCTGCGCCCGGCCAATCCCGAAGACCCTTACATTGTGCTGACAGAGTGGCAAAGCCAGGCAGATTTTGAGGCTTGGGTCAATTCGGACGCCTTTAAGAAGGGCCATGCCCAGTCGGGCACGCTGCCCCGCGAGGCATTTCTGGGCCAGAGCAAGCTGGAAACCTTTGAGGTGATTTTGGATACGGGGCTGGAGTGACCGGGATTTTCGGAGAAATACCCCCAAAAATTGGGGTAGTCTATCAATCGAAATGGGTATATGATGGAGCTACTTCGATTAAATGTAGTTGCTCTTTATTTAATACCTCCTTTCGAGAAACAGCCCGTTTATAAGACGGGCTGTTTTCTTTTGAGACTTACGTTTTTTCTTCTGTCATCTCAAAGGCAACATCAGCACCACTTCCCCATCCTCGATCCAGCCGGTACGCTCAAATCCGAGGCTGAGATAGAGCTTCTCCGCGGCGACGTTTTCCGGCATAAAGCTGATTTTGATCTCGCGGCAGTCGGGCTTTTGTTTGAGCTGCCGGATGACTTCTTTCATTGCCGCCCGGCCATAGCCGCGCCTTTGGTAGGCGGCATCTATCATCAGCCGGATGATCCAATAGCTGCCGTCCCGCTCGTCGCGCCCGACCATAGTGAAGCCAACAATGGTCTCCCCAACATAGATAGCCAGCGGCCTCCAGTCCGGCTCGAATTTGGACTCGGCGATGGAGAAGAGGTTCGGGGCGACAAAGTTTTCCTGTTCCGGGGCCACTTTCAGGTCAACACACTCGCGCCAGTTTTGTTGGGTTACTTCTCTCAGAGTTATTTCCATTCGCTTCTCTTTTCGTATCTTATCAATATGTAGGGGCGAACCCTTGCGGTCGCCCTGTGGGGCAGGCGCAAGGCCGTGCCCCTACCCCGAATTATTGAGAAGATACCTCTTTTCTAAAAATAACTTTCTCGGAGTGCAAAAGCTTTGCTTTTGCACTCCGAATCTTCAATAGATTACACCGCCACCGCCGCCTTCTCCAATTCAAAGGCCTGGTCAATGCGCTGCTGCTCCGTTTCATGGCGGAACTGCTTGGTGTAGAGCGAATAGTAGTGACCCCTGGCCCGGATCAGTTCGGCGTGGGTGCCCATTTCGGCGATGCGGCCCTGTTCGATGACCAGGATACGGTCGGCCCGTTTGATGGTTGACAGCCGGTGGGCGATGATAAAGCTGGTCCGGCCTTGCATCAAAGTTTCCATGCCCCGCTGGATCAGCGCTTCGGTCAGCGTGTCCACCGAGCTGGTCGCCTCATCCATGATGAACAGGTCGGGTTGGGCCAGCACCGCCCGCGCCAGGCTGACCAACTGCTTCTGGCCGGTCGAGAGCAGGTTGCCGCCCTCGCCCACCTCCGAGTCGTAGCCCTTTTCCAGGGTGATGATGAACTCGTGGGCGTGGGCCAGTCGCGCCGCTGCTTCCACCTCGGCATCGCTCGCGTCGAGCCGCCCATAGCGGATGTTTTCGCGGATGCTGCCGGAGAACAGGTGCGGCGTTTGCAGCACCATGCAATCCGCGATTGGATACCGTGCAGGGTCAGCGAGGTGTAATCCAGCCCGCCGATGCGGATCAGGCCCGCCTTTGGCTCGTAGAAGCGGCAGAGCAGGTTGACGATGGTGGATTTGCCGCCGCCGGTCGGGCCGACCAGGGCAATCGTCTCACCCTGCTTGACCTTCAGGTTGAAGTCAGCCAGCACCGGCTTGTCGGCGGTATAGTAGAAATTCACCCCTTCAAACTCGATGTCGCCCCGGATGGTGCCGGGATCGAGGGCGTGAGGCCGGTCCACAATTTCCGGCTGCGAGTCAATGAGCGAGAAAATCCGCTCCGCCGAGGCGATAGAGCTTTGCATTTCGGCGTAAACGCGGGCCAAATCCTGGATGGGAAAGAGCATGAAGGTCAGGTAGGAGATAAAGGCTTGCAGCCCGCCGACGGTCAACCCGCCGACCGTGATCTGCCAGCCACCGTACCAGACAATCGCGCCCAGGGCCGTCGCGCCCAGGATTTGCACCGTCGGCAGAAACAGGGCCGACAACCAGGCCGCCCGGTACGCCGAGCGATACAGACTGCTGGCCTGCTCGTCGAACTCGGCCAGATTTTTCTCTTCGCGCGTCAGCGCTTTGACCACCTGCACCCCGGTGATATTCTCGTTGAACACCCCGGTCAGCTTGGAGTTAAGCTTGCGAACCTGCCGGAAGGCCAGCAGAATCCGTTTCTGAAACTGCCCGGCAATGATGACCAGCAGTGGCAGGATCAACGACATGACCAGGGCCAGTTGCCAGTTGATGATAAACATAAAGACCAGGGCAATGATCAGGTTCAGGCTGGCCCAGGTGGTATCAATCATACCCCAGGTAATCAAATCGGCGATGCGGCTGGAGTCGGAGGTCACACGGGACATGATCCAGCCAACCGGGGTCTTGTCGAAGTAGGAAAAGGACAAGCCCTGGAGGTGCTTGAACATCTTCTGGCGCAAATCGTACTGGATACGCTCGCCCAGAACGCCGGCCAGAAAGATAAAGCCAAATACGGCGCTGGCCTGGATGAGAATCATGCTGGTATAGATGATAATCAACTGGGTCAACCTGGCCCGGTCGCCGGCCACAATGCCCTCGTCAATGATCAATTTGCTGATGTAGGTAAAAATGGCATCCTGCACCGACACGACCGCAATCAACAGCAAAAAGCCCACCACCAATTTCCGGTGAGGCCGGGCCTGCTGGGCAATCCGTTTGATCGTTTTGCCGTTAAACTGCGTATTAAACTCTTCTTCTTCAAAATGAAAGTCAGACATTGGGTAAAGTCCTTTTTTAAGGTCGTTCCAAATTTCGTCTTGCGTGTTGCGTGTTCCGTTAATTTTACGCAACACGCAACACGCAACACGAGACACCCCGGAGTCCAAAGCTTGCTTTGGCCCTCCCTACTTCTCCGCCTCTATCTCCTGCTCGATGCTGGCTTGCAGGTTGTAGATGCGGCGGTAGATGCCGTCTTGGGCCATCAACTCGGAGTGGCGTCCCCGCTGGACCACCCGGCCCTGATCCAGCACCAGGATCAAGTCGGCCCGCATGACCGTTTGGATGCGGTGAGCAATCACAAAGGTGGTGCGGCCCTGGCGCAGTCGTTCCAGCGCGGTGTGAATGATCGCTTCGGTTTCGGTATCCACCGCCGAAACGGCGTCGTCAAAAACCAGGATACGCGGGTCTTTCAACAGCGTCCGGGCAATGGCGACGCGCTGCTTCTGCCCACCCGACAGCGTCACCCCTTTTTCGCCGACCAGGGTATCGTACCCCTGCGGGAAGGTCAGGATGATGTCGTGGATGGCGGCGGCCTGCGCGGCGGCTTCGACTTCGCCTGGGTCACGTCCCGCTGCACCCCGTAAGCGATGTTCTCGCGGAGGGTGCGGGAGAACAAAAACGGCTCCTGCTCGACGATGCCAACTTGCCGGCGCAGTTCGGGCAGTGGGTAGGTTCTCAACTCGACGCCGTCCAGCAAAATCTGGCCGCCGGTGTAGTCGTAAAAGCGGGCCAGCAAATTAACCAGGCTGCTCTTGCCCGACCCGGTCGGCCCCAATAGGGCGACCATCTGTCCCGGCCTGGCGCTAAAAGAAATGTTGTGCAAAACCGGTGTGCTCTTGTCATACTCAAACGAAACATCGTTGAAAACCAGTTCGCCGTGGATAGGAGTCGAGGTTTTGCCATTTAAGGAACGTGGAACGTGGTGCGCCGCCAGGGGGCCTTCGGCTCTGGTGCGTGAGATGTTGCCATTCTCTCGCCCCTGCACCTCTGCTCCCCCGCTCCCCCGCAGCCTTTCCCGCTCTTGATTGATGATCTCGGCGATGCGGGTGTACGACACCAAACCCATCGAAGTCTGCACAATCAGCCGGCCCAGACCTTGCAGCGGCCAGATGATCCAGATGACCAGCCCGGCAAAGGCCAGGTAGTCGCCGACGGTCATGACCCCGTCAATGACCATCAGTGCGCCCATAAAGAACACAAAGACCATCTGCAAACCGGAGATGGTTTCCAACACCGGCCAATACAGGGCGTGTAGTCTGACCAGCCGCCGGCCGCGTTGAAACTGTTCCTGGTTGACCCCTTCGAACTTGTCCGTTTCAAACGCCTGCCGGGCAAAGGCTTTGACCACCCGCACGCCGGTCAGATTTTCTTGCAGCGTGCTCGACAGCACCCCTTCCTGTTCCTGATGCGCGTCGTAAGCCACGTGAATTTTCTTGAACATGAAGGTCGAGAAGGCAAAGACAATCGGAAAAGAGATAACCGACAGCCAGGCCAGCTTGACGTTGATGCTCAACAGGGCGGCGAAGTTGATGAGGAACAGCAGGAGAACCCGGCCCACCTCGATAGCCTGTTCGGAAAAGAAGCGCCGGATGGCGTCCACATCGGAGGTACAGCGCTGGATCAGCTCGCCGGTTTTGGTGTGGTCGTGATAGGCAAACGGCAGGCGCTGGATGTGGTCGAACAGGTAGTTGCGCAGCCGCAGAATCACGCCCTCGGCGGAGCGAGCGGCCAGCTTGCCGCTGATAAAGGTAAACCCGCCCTGAACAACGGCCAGGCCGACAAAGCCCAGCCCAATCAGGTAGAAGGGGACGGTCGGCTGGCTTTGGGTCAGGATGTCGTCCACAAAGTAGGCCAGCAGCAGATAGGTCAGCGTTTTGGCCGCAGTGGCGACAGCCAGACTCATTACCGCGCCGAGGTAGGTCAGGCGAAATCCCTTCATCAACCCCCATAACCCCACCACCCGGTTGGGTGAGGTTGTTTCTTTTAAGTCCAGGGCCGGGTATAAAATTGACGATTCCATAATCGGTAATCCTTGTACTGCGATGACGCGAGGAGACGATGTGACGGGGAGGCGAAGTTATCCTCTCGCCTCCTCGCGTCCCGCCTCCTCGCGTCATCGGTGTGATTTTATTGGGTAAATATTGGCCTGCGCCGTCGAAACTGAGCTGTACTGCTGCAATCTCGAACCCCATTTGACCATCTGGAGACCAATCCAGCCGGCCAGGTTTCGATGCAGACCGCCGTGACTTGTATTCTGTTGTTTCACAATCTGAAGCAAGCGATCCTGCTCGGCCGCTCGAATCAGGTCTTGATATTTTTCTTTTTGGACTAAATAATCCACGTGCAGAGATGACATAGCTATAACCTTCCCTATTAATCGGTGAAAGATAATAATTTTTCTGGGTTGATAAGTTGACGACAGGCCGTGATTTGGCCCTTTCCCTTGAAGTTTTATAGCTGAATTATGATAAACCATTATTGTTGCCCCCTTTGGTCAGGTATTGTTATGAAGCCGAAAATCGGCCATGAGATACAAACAAAAAACCGCAGATAGAAAATCTGCGGCTTGAGCGGGCAGAACTTTTTTCTGCCCGGACATCAATAAAAAAGCCGCAGACGGTAGAGGTCTGCGGCTCGGTGGGTTAGATTTTAGAAGCTATCTTAAAACCTCGGAGTCAGCAGACGCACTACGGCATGGCATAGCGAAGAAACCATCGCCGGAGCGTGGAAGAGCGGTAACAAACACGATGCATTTTGCCATTGCTGTACTCCTTTACGTTAAGTTTACGGTTGTCAGTATATCACACGTTCTGCCGAAATGTCAAGACTTTTTTCAGACTTTGTTCGGAATTGTTCCTTAAAAAAACTTCGCAGGGGAACGCAAAACCATCAGCCGGCCAGGTCAAGATATTTTTGCAGGTCCTGAGAAGTGGCTTTGGTCAGTTTTTGCGGGGAAGGGCTAAAGATTAGATGCTTTTCCAGGCGATCTATTTCTGTTTGCAGGGTATCCACTTTTTGAGCGGGAACGACGCGCCAGCGCCCGTTGGTTAACCGAGTGACAAAATTGATAAATTTTTGCACGCTCGTACCTCCTTTAGGGTTTTGGGATTTGTAACTTATTATACTCGGTCAGTTTCAAATCCTTCGCTGTTGTTAGAAATTGATCCAAATTCATGGAGATTAGAGATTGGAGATTATTAGCCTGAATCTCCAATCTCCAATCTCCCAAATGGGTAAGTTGTCTAATTCTCATTTTTTGGCGGTGAATGTCTCAACGAGCGGAGCGGGCGTTGGCTAATGCCTCAGCCAGGGGGTCGCCCTGATGGACAATATAGTGGGGAACATAACTGGCCGTAAGTTCTATTTCCGTTTCCACAGAATTGTAGGGCATGCCAAAACTGCCGGGGTCAATCACAACGGCGGTGACCCGGATGCCCCGGTCTTGCAGATGGCGAGCCGCGGCTACCCATTCCGGGTCAACGGACGGGGTTACAATCATCACGGTGGTGTTGCGACTGAAGCGGAGAGCTTCGGCCGCCAGAACCTCGGTCAGGGGAATGGCCCCATGCGCCTGGGTAACAGCCAGCATCTCGTAAATGCGGTTCAACTGCCGCTCGCCGCGGTCACTCTGGGCAATTTCGCGGTGGTAGGTGTTGGCATAGGTGATCAGGCCCACCGAGCGGTTCTGACCCAAAAAATGTTTGCTCAACGAAGCGGTAATGGCAATGCCGTACTCCTCGGTGCTGGGCGGCAGAGAAAAGTGGGGCAGCTTTTCCCAATACACCTCCGGTAAAACGAGCGGCGGCAGCTCGGCGTAAGTAAGGCCGGCCTGGACCCGTTTTTCCATATCCAGAAAAATCCAGACATCAGCCATCGGATCTAATTCAAACTCTTTGACCATCAGTTGGCCGGTGCGAGCGGTGCTGGCCCAATGAATCCGGTTGAAGCTGTCGCCCGGCACATAATTGCGAATACCGGAAACGTTGGTGGTCACATAATGCGTCCGGCGGTGCATCACCTCGCCGCCGGTCTGCTCACCCACGAGCGGTTGAAAGGCCGGCAGGTCTGCGGCCATGGGATAAACGACCACGTGTGACGTAAACGAGCGGGGCAAATCTTTTTTGAGCAAAAACAGGCCAAAGGGATCGCTGCTGCAAAGCGAGATAGGGCCTAAGGTATACCGTCCCCGGCGGTGGCAGGGGGTGCGGGCGTGCCAGCTTTGCTGCCGTTTACCCCCCAGGTTCGAAATGACCCGGCTGGCCCGATGGCCCGGCAAATCGGAGTTATCTTTCAGTTCAATCCAGAGTTTGGGCAAAGGGCCGCTGTTTTCTAAAACAAAACGTTCTTCAAAAAATTTGCCGGCCTGAATCTGCCGGGATTGAGTCTGCCGGGTGACACGCACCCAATGCACGTTGAGCCAGGCCCACAGATAAGAGAGCAGTAAAATGGCCCCAAACAGATAGAAGAGATTGAAAAAAAGCGGATGCCCCACGGTCAGCACCGCAAACAGTGAGGCCAGCCACATCAAAAAAAGAACCCAGCTTCGTTCCAGGTTGCGCAAGAAAGACTCCTCGAAAAAAAGTAGACGGTATACGGTAGACAGGGAGGACGATAGGCTTCTGCTCAGCGCCCTGTCTACTGCTTGACTATCTGCTCGCTACCCGTGCGCCGGGCACGGGCACGGAAGAAAGAATATCCTGAATGACTTCTTTGGGATCAATATTTTTTGATCCGGGCGGCCGGGCTGATGATGAGACGGTGGGCCAGGGTGGGGTCGGCCAGAAATTTGACGTCATCAGGTATCACATAATCGCGCTGG
>JAAUSP010000276.1 GCA_012032575.1 Anaerolineales bacterium
GTTGGTCAGCGCCGCGCGTCGCCGGAGTGACCGTCGGCGTCAATGCCGCTGCGGTGTTTCATCGCGCCGACGGCTTGCAGGGCCATTTGCACAATATCGTGCCCGGCCCGGCCGGTCGTCCGGGCGATAAAGCCCACACCGCAGGCGTCGTGTTCAAATTCGGGGCGATATAAGGTTCGTTGGGATAGGTCGGGCATAGATTCCCCCCTTTTTCCGACAGCAAAACACCCCGCGCCGGGCCACGTCGCGGCGGCACGGTTTGGGGTTCATGGTTATAACAAAACAGGTTGTGAGATTTTAATTGATTTTGGAGGTTATGTCATCACCCGAATGGGCCATTTTGGGGTAAGCAGTGATTTTGTTTTGACTACAGAGGGACTGCTTGGCAGGTGATGCGTGATGCGTGATGCGTGAGAATTTTCACGTATCACGTATCACGCATCAGGTCTTGGCGTTACGGCAGGTCAGTTGCTCCCATCAAATACCGATCACATTCGCGGGCTGCGCCACGCCCTTCGTTGATGGCCCAGACGACCAAGCTCTGGCCCCGGCGCATATCGCCGGCGGCAAAGACGCCGGGAACGTTGGTGGCAAACTGACCGTACTCGGCTTTGGCATTGGAGCGCTGGTCACGCTCCACCCCCAGCGGGGCGAGAAGGGTATCTTCCGGTCCCAAGAAGCCCATCGCCAGCAGCACCAGTTGGGCCGGCCAGACTCTTTCGGTGCCGGCTATTTTTTGGGGCGAGGGCGGACCGCCGTTATTGCCCTTAACCCACTCCACCTGCATGGCATGCACCTCTTTGACGCAGCCGTTCTCATCACTTACAAAATGGGTGGGCGTGTACAGATAACGGCGCGGGTCAGCCCCATACATAGCTTGGGCCTCTTCCTGGCCGTAATCCAATTTATAAACCTTGGGCCATTCCGGCCAGGGATTGTCGGGCTGGCGGGTATCAGGCGGTTGAGGCAGAATTTCGATTTGGGTGACGCTGCGACAGCCATGCCGCAGCGACGTGCCGACACAGTCCGTGCCGGTATCGCCCCCGCCGATGACGATGACATCTTTGCCGGCGGCAGAGATGGAAGGCAGGGTTTCATTGTTATCCAAAAGATTCTTGGTATTGCCGTGCAAAAACTCCATCGCAAAATGAATCCCTTTAAGATTCCGGCCTTCGATGGGCAGGTCACGCGGTTTGGTTGCGCCGCCACACAGCACCACAGCGTCGAACTCTTGGCGCAGCCGTTCGGCGGGATAATCTTTGCCTATCTCGGTGTTGGTCACAAAGGTGATGCCTTCAGCCGCCATCAAATCAACCCGGCGCTGAACCACCTGTTTATCCAGCTTCATATTGGGGATGCCGTACATCAGCAAACCGCCAATCCGGTCGGCTCGCTCAAAGACTGTCACCCAGTGGCCGGCGGTGTTGAGCTGGGCCGCGCAGGCCAGCCCGGACGGACCGGAGCCAACCACCGCCACCTTTTTGCCGGTTCGTTTGGCCGACGGGGTGGGGACCAGCCAGCCTTCTTCAAAGCCTTTATCAATGATGGTACACTCGATGTTTTTGATGGTGACCGGCGGCTCGTGGATGCCCAGGGTGCAGGAGCCTTCGCACGGCGCGGGGCAGACCCGCCCGGTAAATTCGGGGAAGTTGTTGGTTTTGAGCAGCCGGTCCAAGGCCTGCCGCCACAGCCCGCGATAGACCAGATCATTCCATTCCGGGATCAGGTTATTGATCGGGCAGCCGGAGGCCATGCCGCTCAGCAGAGTGCCGGTGTGACAAAAGGGAATGCCGCAGTCCATGCAGCGCGCCCCCTGCTGCTGAAGTTTGCTTTCGGCCAGGGGCAAGTGAAACTCCCGCCAATCGTTGATCCGCTCCAGCGGCGCACGGTCGGGCGGCAGTTCACGCTGAAATTCCATAAATCCGGTCGGTTTAGCCATTTCTTCTCCTCACGTTACAACGTTAACATTCTAACGTTGAACGTCTCTAGTTTCCGCCCACACGGGCCTGATCGTTTTTGTTTTGCTCAAAGGCGGCCATGACTGCTTCCTCGCCGCTCAAACCGGCGGCTTCAACTTCGCGGAAGGCAGCCAGCACGCGCTTGTAATCCTTGGGCATCACTTTGACAAACCTGGGAACGAGTTTGTCCCAGTGAGCCAGCACCCGTTCGGCCAGGGCGCTGTTGGTGTAGTCAAGATGACGCTGGATCATCGCTTTGACCTCGTTGATTTCAGCCGCGTCTTCCAGCCGGTCCAGATCAATCATCTCTTTGTTGCAGCGGCGCGGGAAATCGCCGGCGTCGTCGAGCACGTAAGCAATGCCGCCCGACATCCCGGCGGCGAAGTTGCGCCCGGTACGGCCCAGCACGACCACCCGCCCGCCGGTCATATATTCGCAGCCGTGATCGCCCACACCTTCAACCACCGCGTGGACACCGCTGTTCCTGACGCCGAAGCGCTCCCCGGCCACCCCGCGAATATAAGCCTCGCCGCTGGTGGCCCCATAAAAAGCGACATTGCCGATAATGATATTTTCTTCGGCCACAAAGGTCGAGCCTTCAGGCGGGTAGGCAATGATTTTGCCGCCCGACAAACCCTTGCCAAAATAATCGTTGGCATCGCCTTCCAGGGCCAGGGTCATGCCCTGGGGAATAAAAGCGCCAAAACTCTGTCCCGCTGAGCCGATAAAACGCAGCCGGATGGTATCTTCGGGCAGGCCGTCCACGCCGTAACGCCGGGTCACTTCGCTGCCCAAAATGGTCCCGACCACCCGATTAACATTGCGAATGGGCAGGGTCGCCGCCACCGGCTCGCCGTCTTCCAGGGCCGGACGGCACAAATCCAGCAGCACTTGATTGTCGAGGGCTTTATCGAGGCCGTGATCCTGGGCTACCTGACAGGTGCGGCCCACTTCGGGCGGCGCTTCCGGCTGGTAGAGGATGCTGGAAAAATCAAGCCCCCTGGTCTTCCAGTGATCCACCGCCTGGTTAACTTCCAGCCGGTCGGTCCGCCCGACCATTTCTTCAATGGTACGGAAGCCCAGTTTGGCCATCCATTCACGCATTTCCTGGGCGATAAAGTGCATAAAGTTGACCACGTGGGCCGGGTCGCCGCTGAATTTGGCCCGCAGTTCCGGGTTCTGGGTAGCCACGCCGACCGGGCAGGTATCCAAATGGCAGACCCGCATCATCACGCAGCCCAGCGCCACCAGCGGCCCAGTTGCAAAACCGAACTCCTCGGCCCCCAGCATGGCGGCGATGACCACATCGCGGCCCGTTTTGAGCTGGCCGTCGGTTTCGACCACAATCCGGCTGCGCAAATTGTTCAGCACCAGGGTTTGGTGGGTTTCGGCCAGGCCGAGTTCCCACGGCAGCCCGGCATGCTTGATGCTGGTCTGCGGCGACGCACCGGTGCCGCCGTCGTAGCCACTGATCAGCACCACGTCGGCGTGACCCTTGGCCACCCCGGCGGCGATGGTCCCCACCCCCACTTCCGAGACCAGCTTGACGTTGATCCGCGCCCGCGAGTTGGCATTTTTGAGGTCGTGGATCAGTTCGGCCAAATCTTCGATGGAGTAAATATCGTGGTGCGGCGGCGGCGAAATTAAACCCACACCGGGCGTCGAGTGGCGCACTTTGGCAATCCAGGGATAAACCTTGCGGCCGGGCAACTGACCGCCCTCGCCGGGCTTGGCGCCCTGGGCCATTTTGATTTGCAGCTCCTGGGCGTTGACCAGGTATTGGCTGGTCACGCCGAAGCGGCCCGAAGCGACCTGTTTGATGGCGCTGTTGCGCGAGTCGCCGTTTTCGTCGAGTTCGTAACGGGCCGGGTCTTCACCGCCTTCGCCAGTGTTGCTCTTGCCGCCGATGCGATTCATGGCAATCGCCAGGCTTTCGTGGGCCTCTTTGCTGATCGAGCCGTAGGACATCGCCCCGGTTTTAAAGCGGCGGCAGATGGACTCAACCGACTCGACCTCTTCCAGCGGAATCGGTTCGGCGGCAAATTTGAAGTCGAGCAGGCCGCGCAGGGTAGCCAACTGCTTCGATTGGTCGTTGATCAGGCTGGCGTATTTCTGGAAAATTTTGTAATTGTTGGTCCGGCAGGCATGCTGGAGCAGGTGAATGGTCTGCGGATTGAACAGGTGATGCTCGCCGTCTTGCCGCCACTGGTAATGGCCGCCCACATCCAGGTTATGGCCGTTCACCTGCCGTTCCGGGAAAGCGTGAGCGTGGCGCATTTCCGCTTCGCGCGAAATCACTTCGAGGCCGACGCCGCCAATCCGCGAGGGCGTCCAGGTGAAATAGCGATCCACAAATTCCTGGCTCAGGCCCAACGCCTCAAAAATCTGCGCCCCGGAGTAGCTCTGGATGGTCGAAATGCCCATTTTGGACATCACCTTGACCACGCCCTTAACCACCGCCTTGACATATTTTTTAACCGCTTCTTCGTAGGTGACGCCGGTCAGCAGCCCCTCATCAATCATCTGGCCGATGGTTTCATAGGCCAGGTAAGGGTTGACAGCGGTCACGCCATAGCCAATTAAGGTAGCAAAATGGTGAACTTCACGGGGTTCGCCCGATTCCAGGATAAAGCCCACCTGGGTGCGCGTCCCCTCCCGAATAAGGTGATGGTGCAGCCCCGATACGGCCAACAGGGCCGGGATGGGGGCGTGGTCGCGGTCAACGCCCCGGTCAGACAGGATGATGATGTTGGCTTCGTCATTGGCGATAATCCGGCTGGCCTCCTGATACAACTCTTCCATGGCCCGTTCCATGCCTGCGCCGTCTTCCGCCGGGTTGAACAGGATCGGCAAGGTGATGGTATTGAAGCCTTCTCGTTCCAGGTGGCGCAGTTTGGCTAACTCTTCGTTGGTCAGGATGGGGTGTCTGAGCTTGATCTGGTGGCAGTTTTGCGGCCTCGGCTCCAACAGGTTTTGCTCCGAGCCAATCATCACCTCGGTGGCGGTAATCAACTCCTCCCGGATGGCGTCAATGGGCGGATTTGTCACCTGGGCAAAAAGCTGCTTGAAGTAGTTGTAGAGCAACTGTGGCCGGTCGGACAGCACGGCCAGCGCCGCGTCATTGCCCATCGAACCCAGCGGCTCAACTCCATCACGGGCCATTGGGACCAGGATCATGCGCAAATCCTCAAAGGTGTAGCCAAAGACTTGTTGCATCTGGGTCAGGTTTTCGTGGCCGTTGAAGGTTGAACGTTCAACGTTGAAGGTTGAAGGTTGAAGGTTGAACGTTGAACGTTGAACCTTCAACGCCTCGGGCAGGTCTTCCAGCGTGACCAGATACTCATTTAACCACTGCCGATACGGCTGGGCGGTGGCAATTTGCTGTTTGACTTCCTCGTCGCTGATAATGCGGCCGGCGGCGGTATCAATTAAGAGGATACGGCCCGGTTCGAGGCGGCCTTTGTACAGCACTTGTTCCGCCGGGATGTCGAGCACGCCGACTTCGGAGGCCATAATCACCAGGTCGTCTTTGGTAACGTAGTAGCGCGAGGGCCGCAAGCCGTTGCGGTCCAGTAACGCGCCCACGCTCACGCCGTCGGTGAAGCCCATCGAGGCGGGGCCGTCCCAGGGTTCCATCAGGGTGCTGTGATATTCGTAAAAGGCTTTCTTTTCGTCACTCATGCTCTCGTGGTTGGACCAGGGTTCGGGCACCATCATCATCATCGCGTGGGGCAGAGAGCGCCCGGCCAGCACCAGAAATTCCAGGCAGTTGTCAAACATAGCCGAGTCGCTGCCGTCGTTGTTGATGACCGGCAGGATTTTGGGCAGGTCATCGCCGAAGAGTTTGGATTGGAAGCGGGTCTGCTGGGCGTAGAGCCAGTTGACGTTGCCGCGCAGGGTGTTGATTTCGCCGTTGTGGATCAGGTAGCGGTAGGGGTGGGCACGGTCCCAACTGGGGAAGGTGTTGGTGCTGAAGCGGGAGTGAACCACCGCCAGGGCGGTCTCCATGGCCGGGTTGGACAAATCAGGATAGTATACCTCGACCTGCTCCGACGTGAGCATGCCTTTATAGATCAGCGTTTTATAGGACAGGCTGGAGATATAAAACGAGCCGCCCCCGGGAAAACCGCCGTAGCGGATTTCTTTCTCGGCCCGCTTGCGGATAACGTACAGCTTGCGCTCAAAGGCCATATCGTCCGTGATCGAGTCGCTGCGCCGGATGAAGACCTGGCGCATGGCCGGTTCGCCTAGCAGCGCTGTCTCGCCCAGCGACCTGTTATCGGTGGGGACGGTGCGCCAGCCGAGGACCTGCTGCCCTTCCTCGGCCACAATCTCATCAAAGCGGGCTTCGCAGGCACGGCGAGCGGCCTCGTCAACCGGGGTGAAAACCATGCCGACCCCGTACTGGCCGGGCGCGGGCAGGGTGAGGTCCAACCCGGCGCAAACCTGGCGCAAAAAAGCATCAGGCATCTGCAACAAAATACCGGCGCCATCGCCGGTATTGGGTTCCGCGCCAGACGCGCCGCGGTGAGCTAAATTGCGCAAAATGGTCAAGCCCTGCTGGACAAGCTGGTGTGATTTGTGGCCTTTGATGTTAACCACAAAACCGACGCCGCAGGCATCGTGCTCAAATTGAGGGTCATACAAGCCCTGCTTGGGCGGCAGCCCGGTGTTTTTGGAGCAGTCGTTGGTAGGCATGGGATACTCCTTGAAAATAACCCTCACCCCAACCCCTCTCCCGGTGGGAGAGGGGAGTCGCGCCAGCGACGGGGTGAGGGTTTTTCATCGCTGGTGGCGTGCCACGGATTCGTGAACACTGCTAAAAATAGAAATTGGAGATTGGAGATTGGATAATCTCTCATCTCCAATCTCCAATCTCTGTCATATTAAGATAGCCCCGGTCTGAGCTACCACTTTGTAGCAGGCTGGGAAAGGTTAAAAAAGGTGGACTGAAACTTGTGACACAAAATACCCCGCCGGGCCACTTCCGGGTGGCGCGGTTGGGGGTTTGGTTCACAGGTATGGCATTGGGGGCATATTGTAGAATAATTGGGGGGAGTTGTAACTACCCATTTGGGTAGTTTTTGTTAAAAATGCAGCTTGGTAAATAAACTGAACCGTGCTATGATTAGCGACGTTGAATTCTATGAAGGGAAACGTGATGCGTGATGCGTGAGGATTTTTCACGCATCACGCATCACGCATCACAGGTCAAGAAAGTTATGGTTACTGACTCACCCTCCCCCCTCAAACTGGCCCAAACCCTGGCCCGTCAATGTGCGGCAAGGGCTGACGAGGCGACCGGCTGGGCCGGCTGCCGGCGGAAGATGTCCAAGCGTTGAAAGACTCCGGCTACCTGGCCCTGAGCATTCCCCAGGAACATGGCGGGGCGGGGCTGTCGCTGCGGGATTGTCTGGCGGCGCAGTTGGAACTGGCCCAGGGCAGCGGAGCGACAGCGATGGTCGCCGGGATGCAGTTGCACCTGTTCGGTCACGCCCGCGAAATCCGGCCCTGGCCGGAGGAGACGTTTGCCTGGCTGTGCCGCGAGGCAGTCAACGGCGGGCTGTTCAACAATGTCTCCAGCGAGCCGCTCATGGGCAGCCCGTCGCGGGGCGGTCTGCCTGACACCCACGCCGAACCGACGGCTGATGGCACAGGCTGGGTCATCAACGGCCACAAAACCTGGACCACCGGCGGCAAACATCTGACCCACATGATCGTCAGCGCCCGGATGGAAAACGACCCGGCCTGGTTGTTGGTCCGGCAAGACACGCGCGGGGTCGAATGGGTTGAAACCTGGGGCGACTCGCTCAGCCTGCGGGCCAGCGACAGCCACGATGTTTATTTCAAAGAGGTCGTCGTGCCGGCCTCTCATCTCATCCAACGCGGAGTGACGCCGGCTCAGGCCGTCCCCAGCGCCTGGTTTCCGATGATCATGTCTGCCGTTTATCTGGGAACCGCCCTGGCCGCCCGGAATACGGTCATCCAGTTCGCGCTGGAACGGGTCCCCAGCGCCCTGGGCAAGCCGATTGCCACCCTGCCCAAAATTCAACGCCAGATTGGCGAAATTGACCTGGCTTTGCAGGCAGCCCAGGCGCTCATGTTTGAAGTCACCGGGCAGTGGACCGGCGAGGCCGAAAACCGGCGCAAGTTGTACCCGCGCCTGGTGGCGGTCAAGTACCTCATCACCGAAACGGCCAATACTGTCACCGATCAAGCCCTGCGCATTGCCGGCGGCTTGAGCCTGACCAAATCGCTGCCGCTGGAGCGCTACTTCCGCGATGTCCGGGCCGGGCTGATGCAGCCGCCTTCGGGCGACACGGCGCTGGAAATTATCGGGCAGCGGGCGATTGACAATATAAAGCACTCAGGTTTGGAATTTGTTTTATAGAACTTATTCAGATAAGATTTCATCAACCGAACAATATCATTTCTCTAAAATGCAACCGGGTAAAGAGCAATAGAGTTATGGCTAAAACAGCGGCTCAAATAACTGATGAAGAAATGGTTGTATATCGAACCACATCTCAACGGCGAGAGGAGCAAGAACGCCAGGAAGAGATACAGCGAAAGCAGCGTGCTTTGTCTTTGGCTGAACAGGCAGCTAAAATCCTCCGAATGGATTTTCAGGCCAGACAGGTGATCCTTTTTGGATCATTAGCCCGCGGCGAATTCTTCCATCGGCGTTCAGATATTGATTTAGTTGTAGCCGGCGTGAAGAGTCAAGACTTCTGGCGAGCCTGGGGTACTCTGGACAAACTTGGGGGTGAATTTGAAATAGATTTGGTAGATATCGAAACAGCTTCACCGGCCTTGCGTTTGATTCTTGAACAGGAAGGAGTTGAACTGTGACGCTCCGCCAGAAAGCGCTGGCTCAACGGATTCGCCTGGAACTTGTTGCTTTGGCGCAAACTACTACAGCAATTGACCGGCATTGGCAACGAGCCAAAGCATCTGGCGGGGACCAGGACGCTTTTCTTAATTCGGTTGCACTAAACTTGCATAGTTTCTATAACGGCCTGGAACGAACCCTGGAACTGATTGCCCTGGAAATGGATGGAGGTACGCTTGGTGGAGAAACCTGGCATATCGAATTGTTGCGCCAGATGACAATGGAACTGCCTCCAGTGCGACCGGCAGTTTTAAGTGTAGAGGCCAGCCAAAATTTAGATGAGTACCGCAAATTTCGACATAGAGTGCGCAATATCTATGCTATCCAGCTAATTCCTGCCCGCATGGAGTATTTGGTTGAAAATTTACCCTCAACCTGGTTGCAAATACGTATAGAATTATCGGCTTTTGCTGATTTCCTCGATGGTCTGGAGAACCACGAGTGACGTTGCGTTTTTTATTGCTCATCCTCCTCTCTGTCTATTTGACGGCCTGCCAACCTACCCCCCTTCCGGCTGCGTCTACACCGGTGGCAGCCATCCCAACCGCTCCGCCTTCGCCCACTTCAATTCCTCTTCCCCCTGTCACCTTGTCACCCCTTCCCCTTGTCACCCCTTCCCCCTTCCCCACCGCCCCCTCTCCCTGAGCGTCTTCCCCCGGCCCAAAGACGACAACGGC
>JAAUSP010000277.1 GCA_012032575.1 Anaerolineales bacterium
AGAATTTCAGCCGCGGCGGCTGAGGCCACGGAGTGACCGGAGGGATACTCCGGGAAAGGCGGGGTGGGGATGAGCGGCTGCCAGTCAGGGTCAATGTGCTGCTGGATATAACTGACGGGCCGCAGCAAAAAGGTGTTGTATTTCTCCTGCCAGCAGGAAATAAAGGCGTCGGCCAACCCAATGCCGAGAAGAGCGTGTAGGTGGGCGGCTTCGCCCAGGTTAAGCTGCTGCTGGTCAATTATTTGATTGGCAATTGAGACCCAATGTCCGGGAGGCGTACCGGTTTGACCGGGGGTATCGGCCCAAAACAAGGCGATGGCCTTTTGTTCAGAGGTCAGCTTTTGGGAGGCTTCGTAAACCTGATTAGCCTGGGTATAAAATGTTGAGGTGGGAGCGGTGGAGAATGGCTCAGGCGCGGGCGGCTGGCAGGCATCCGGCGTCGAGAGGGCCAGGGGGCGCAAATCACCCCAGTAAGGCTCCAGGGGTTTCTGATCCCCCACCGGGGTCCAGCGACCTGGCCCGGTGAGAATCGTAAACGATTTGTCCCGAGTTTCGCGGTATCCATCCGTTTCAAGCCAGGCAACGATGGCCTGTCCAAGCTGCTGACCGTACACGGTAGAACGATCCAGCGCCTCAGCCGGCCAGATCTCTGCGCTCGAAGCGCCGATCTGCTCGTCACGCAACTGAGCGAAGGCGGCTTGCGAGTCAGCCGTGGCGAAAAGGGCCTCAGCCACGATAGTCATCGCGTTCGCGGCGACTGTAGGCCAGTGATAAGGCTCGGTTCCCGGCTGGGGCAGTTCGGACAGTTCGTTCAGTTGACCTTGCATGGAACGGTACCCCGGCATCCCGGCGACCACCGACTCATAGAGGGTAATCCCACCATAGGCATAGATGCGGGCAGCCACGGGGGGAGACAATTTATCGGCCTGAACCCGGTCATACAGAAGCTGCATCCACTCGCGGGCCAATTCGCCGCTGTAATGGGCGGTTAAGGTGGCAGTGAACGGGTTGGTGGGCGAGGGGGGCGTGGTTGGCGTTGCTATTGCTTCGATTGCTGGAACAGCTACGGGTTCGGTTTCAGTCTCACTATCCACCGGCAAGCCGCTGGGAACGGAGGCCGGGGCGAGGTCGCCGAGATTGGCGGCGGCGGGGTCGGTGAGCGCTGCCAGAAAAGCCAACAGATCAGCCACGTCTTCATCCGTTAATGGCGGGGGCGACACCAGCAGCGGGTCGAGGGTCATCAGCAGGCTAGTCACCGTAACATCATCAATTTTCACCGTCTCCTTTAGCTCTGGCCTTAACCCATTGGCCTGATAGTTCCGCAAAGCTTGTTCAGGGTTAAGATGGTGCCGCACCGCATCTTCCAGCGAGGTATAAGCGCCATTGTGCATCCAGGGGCCGGTCAGGGTGACGTTGCGCAGCGAGGCAGTGCGGAAGGCAAAGCGGTCCAGGGGATTTTTGGTTTCACGGGCGCGGCCCAAATCCAGCGGAGCCTCAGCACCCTTGCCGGGACCAAGCTGCGGGACGCCCAGGTTGTGATGTTCCTGGTCGGTGAAAAGATTGCCGGCGTGACAGCGGGCGCAGCCGGCCTGACCGAAAAATAGGTCTGCCCCCCGCTGGGCCGGTTCTGACAGGGTTGACGGGTCGCCGGCCAGATATTGATCCCACGGGCTGTTGGTAAAGGTGAAGGCATCCTGCTCGAAGGCGGCGATGGCATTGGCGGCGTGTTGAAAACCGAATTCGCCGAGCGGTGTGTCAGGATAGGCGGCCTGGAATAGGGCCACATATTCGGGGATGGCTAATAAGCGGGCCAGCAGCACCGCCCAGATGCCCGTAAAGTCTTGATCGCCCAAAGCTGCTAACTCGTTGGGTGGGCCGGTTGCGCTGACATCGCCCTGGCGGCCGCGCATTTCATCCCGCGACGTGACCGGGAACATGGCCTGGACCGCCAGAACACTGTCCAGACCGGGGGGGAGGGCGCTGCGGGCCGGGGTAACGAAGCCGGTCTCCGGCGAGCCGCTGACCCGGCTGTCCCAAAATAGGGTATGCCATTCTTTGGTGCCCCGGTTGAAAATATCCAGCGCGTTGCGGGGGATAAAGGACCGGCCTGAGCCGAGTTCTCGCGCCGGGCCAAGCCCGCCTGTGGCTCCCGTGCCAATCGAGAGCGCCAGGCCATCGCTGCTGTTTTGGCCGGGCAAATGGCAGGTGGAACAGGCGATGTCGCGGTTGCCGCTGAGGATGCGATCAAAAAAGAGCGCCTGCCCCAATTTGACCAGATGGGGGTTTGGCTGAGGAGCAAAGGTCAAGGGCGGCATCTCCGCCTCACTAATAACCCCCGCAGGCTTGACCGGCGCGCCCATCCGAATCGGTCCCTGGCGACCGTAATTGGCGAGAATGGGAGCTACATCCAACTTGTCCACCTGTTGGTCGCCGTTCAGATCGGCCTGGCTGTCCTGGCTGCCCAGACGGCTGTTGACAAAGCTGAGGTCGGCCAAATCCACCCGGTCATCACCGGTGGCGTCGCCGCCCAGCATGACCAGCCGGCCCAGATCGAACGCGCCCGATTCGGCAAGTGGCTGGCCGTTGACCTGTAGGCTGAGGCAGCCGGGGGCGGAAAGGTGCAGGGTGTAGGGCTGACCGGCGGCGAGCGGTAAGACAAAAGCGCCATCTGCCTTCGTGGTGACGGTTTGGCTGCCGGCGCTGACCTTGACGCCGCTGTAATCCTGCCGATCCGGCAGCTCGACCTGACCGCGGAGGGTTAAGCCTGCGGCGGCCACTTCGAGGCGGCCGTTTTGGGAGGTAACATCCAAGGCGCGTCCCTCGGCATCGGCCAGTTTGACCGTTTCCAGGGTCAGCGAGGACTTGCCTTCGCTCAGGCGCGCCAGGTGAGGGTCAGCAGCGAGCCGTCGCCGCTAAAGGGTTCTGCCGGAGCCTGGCGGGCAGCGATGACGTTGATGCGGCCGGTTGGTGTAACCTCATTGGTGAGCACCAGGGCGTTCCCGCCGGCAAAGAGGTCTCCCAACCCTACCTGCACCCCGGGCAGCTCCGGGTCGGCGTCAATCACTTCTACCAGGGTGGGGTCATAGCTGAGCTGCAGTTCAAGGCCGTAGAGCCGGCTGATGCCGGTGACGATGACCGTCGGTGGTGGCCTGGGCGGAGGGGATAATTGGCTGGTGGGCGGATTGAATTGCACGATTGCTTCCGTAGTGGGGTTGGACTTGACTGGGGTCTGGGCTGAGACCGGGCCGGGCCGGCCGCTAAAGAGCAAAGCCACCCCCAGGCTGAATAAGCCTAACAGGCATATCTTGGTGAGCATCATCCCTCTCCTTGTGTTAGTTATCACGTTTTGTTTAACACTGTAGTCATAACATCTTTGACAGGCAACTTATCAGCGGTTACAATGATTTTGTGGCTAAGGACACGATCACAAACTGGTTCTATGGATAAACCGGCCCATTATCAGAATTTAATCAAATAAGGAATATCAAACCTTGGAATTATTTCCCTGTCCCTATTTGAAAGCTGGCGTAGAGCTAACCACAGAACGCGAACAACATATGGAAACAGGTTTAATTTTTAAATATGATCGCGCCGGCGATATTCTCTATATTGATAAAATCCCCCCCTATGCTGAACAGGAGAGCGAGGAGTTAGCCGATGACATCGTGGCCCGCTTTAACCCGGAAACCGGCGAGATTGAGAATTTGGAAGTTCTTTTTTTCTCAACCCGCCTGCTGCGCCAAGATTTGTTCGAACTGCCGGTCATCGCCCATCTTCGCCGGGCGGCCTAGCCAAGCCGCGCCTATTACTCCAGCTTATCGGCCCGCTACAACAGCCAGATCAAATGACTTTCAGCGCCCTCAGCGGTGCAAAGGGTGAGGTGAATCGCTGAATCACTGAATCCACTGAGGACACTGCCCCCGCTGAACAAATTTCAGTGCAATCAGCGCCCCTCAACGACCTCATTGGTTCAAACGAACAGCAAAGACGTTTGTCCCCAAAGAAACCTTCTGCGTCAGACCTGACAGGTTTCCAAAACCTGTCAGGTCTTCTGTGCCCCGCAGCGACCTCAGCCGTTCAAGTGAACAGCGAAGACACCTGCCCCCGAAGAAACCTTCAAATGTTGGGTTTGGTTGCTTGACCTAATGCATCTTTAACGAAGTACTTGTGCAACAAATCTGGCTTGTTCTAATAAAAAATCCAGGTCATTGCACAAGAAGATCATTAAGAATGCACTAACTACCTGCTCTGGAATATTGATTCACCATAAGATTTATTACTTTTCACAACCGCATTTTGAGGAATCACCAATTGAGGTGCCTATTCCAGTAGCGGCCCCCCCCTTATACAAATCTGGAATCCGATCGAGTTGTCTCAACGCTGGAGGTAGTTTATTCCCATTTGTTTCAATTCCACCCTTTAACCATCTAAACGGATCGTGTCTATAGTGCCTAATGGGTGAAACATAAGTTCCATTAAGGGGATTCCGACCATTTATCAACCATCGGCCAACGGAGTTGTCAAGCCAAGGCTTGTAACTCTTACTTGTTGATCGAATAAATCGACTAGGAATCCAGTGTGAAAACTCAGTGCCCGCACGTCCCAATAATCCACGGGCTGCACCGCCAATCCCCATTCCAGCTAATCCCCAACCAAGAGCTTCCCATCCATCAATACAACTTACATCCCCATATTTCCAATACTGGTAGCCCAAGTTGCCTAGGAAACCCATTGCTCCACTTACAAGCACCCAAAACTCACCTGTTACATCTATAGAATTAATAGGGTCATTGACTGAGTATATATACAAATTCGCATCCCCACCCGCAAACCCAATCGGATCCTTCGTCGTCCAGCGGCCCACTTCGGCGTCGTAATCCCGTGCGCCGAAGCGGACCAGGCCGGTGGCGGGGTCGTACAGGCCGCCGGCAAAACCAAAGGGTTGGAAGCCGGGGTTGGTGTCGGCCAGAACGCGGCCAAAGGAATCGTAGTCCAATCGCTGGACAATCTGGCCGGTGCTGCTGTTGACCACCAGCCGGACGCTGCCCAGGTGGTCGCTGAGGAGGCGGTAGTTGACCCCACCCCGGATCATATAATCGGGGACGTTGCCTTTGCTGGCGTAGACAAATAGGCTGACCAGGCTGCCGCTGCCGTTCAATTCGGCGATGGGCCGGAGGTCGTCCTGATAGAGCCAGGTCTGGGTCAGCACGCCGTTGATCCGTTTGCCGATACGCCGGTTCTGGCCGTCAACCAGGTAGGTGATCTGGGTACTGGTGGGTAGAGTCGGCAGGGTGACGCCCATTAAATTGCCCAGGGCGTCGTAGTTGTAAGTGGTGGTTTGACCGCCGCTCGTTTTGCTCTGGAGTTCGCCGTTAGGGTTGTAGCTGTAGCTGGTATTGCCGTAACTCAACAGCCGGTCCTGATCGTCGTAGCCGGCGGTGGCGACGCCCAGGGCGCTCAGGCGGTTGCCGTTGGGGTCGTAGGTGTAACTTTCGGTAGCTGCGCCGTTGGTTAACACCTGATCCAGCCGCCCGGCAGGGTCATAACGATAGCCGTAAACAGTAGTAACGCCGCTGATGGTCTCGGTTTTGGTGAGAATGCGGCCCAGGTTATCGTGGTTGTACGTTAAATTAAAAAGGGCGCTGCCACTGACGGTGGCGCTATAGTTGTTCAATTCGGCAAAGGGGTTGAAGCTCCAGCTATCACTAATAACACCCAGAGTGGTGCTTTGCAGCAGGCCACTCTGAGTGGTATAGGTCAGTCTTAAGTCACGGGCCTGAGTGACCATATCATCAGCGTCGTAGCTGAAATTGATGTCGTTGGCCGCTGTACGGAGGCGAGTCACCCGGCCTTTGCCGTCATAAGTGTAGCCAACGCTGCCGTTGACCGGACCGGACCAGGTGACGCCGGTCAGCTTGTCGCGGTCATAACTGTATTGGAGGGTGACATTTTCCGGAGCGGTCAGCCCGGTCAGATAGCCGCTGGTGGTATTGTAAGTGTAGTTAAGCTGGCCGCGCGGGAAAGTCAGGCGGCTCAGGCGGCCGGCAGTATCGTAGTTCATGGCCAGGATTTGGTTGTCGGGCCGGGTGATTTGGGTTAACTGCCGGGCCAGATTGTAGCTGTAAAGCGTCTGATTGCTCCCGCTGCCGGCGACGGGCGGGGCGTTATAGTTGGCCGGCAGGCCGGCGTTGTTGTAACTAAAAGTGTGAGCCGGGCGGCCGGGCGGGGTCAGTGAGGTGAGATTGCCCGCGCTGTCGTAACCATAGCTGATGGTTCTGTTGCCGGGCAGGGTTTCCTGGGTTAAACGGCCGGCCGCATCGTAATCATAGTTATAGACTCGACTCAGCGGGTCGGCCAGGGTGTCCACATAGCCTTCCGGGGTATAACTGAAGCCGGTTATGCGCTGCGTAGGGCCGGGGTTTTGGATAATTTGGCTCAGGTTGCCGCTGCTGTTATAAGCAAAAGTGGTGGGGGTGGTCAGCGGGTCAACCAGGCGGGTGACCATCCCCCGGCTGTCGTACTCCATTGTCACCGTGCGGTTGAGCGGGCTGGTCAGCCGGGTGAGATTACCTTTGGCGTCGTAGGTAAAATTGGTGACCCGGTTGAGGGGATCGGTGTAGCTGGTAACCTGGTTGTAGGTCCCCTCGTAGGTAAAGCGGCTGGGGGTATTACTGAAGGTACGATTGATGGCGCTGGTCAGGTTGCCGCTGGCGTCATAGGTTTGATCGTAAATGGCCCCGCTGGGCCGGCGGAGTTGGGTTACGTTGCCGTTTACATCGCGGGTATAGGTGGTGGTCAGGTTGGCCGTATCTGTGATGCCGGCAAAGCGGTTGACCGGGCCGGTGGAGAAAACCATCACCCGGCCTTCGCCGTCGAGCAGGTTGCTCAAGGCCTGGTTGGGCCGGATCACCGGGGCCGGATTAGCCTCGGTGCCCACGCCGCTGCTCAGGTCAATCAGGCCGATCTTTTGGGAGGCCAAGGTTTGGCGGGTGCTGCCGTCGGGCAGGGCGGCCTGAGTGACGCGGCCATATAGATCAAATTGGCGGGTCCGCACCAGGCCGCGCCGGTCGGTCTCGGAGGTCATCAGATGGCGGCCATCGTAGCCAAAGGACTGGGTAGCGCCGTCGGGGTAGAGGACGCCGGTCAGATCGCTGCCGGTGTGGGTAAAGTTAGTCACCCGGCCATCGGGGTAAGTTACGGTAGCCAGCAAACCATTGCTGTAAGCCAGGGTGATGACTTGCCCGGTGGGGTCGGTGATAGAAGTCAGGCGGCCCTGGCCGTCGTAACTGTAGTTGGTGGAGTTGTTATTACGGTCGGTGAGGGCAGTTTGTTGGCCAGCGCTGTTGAATTGGATCAAGGTGCCGTCTGTCAGTCGGCGGGTGTAGGTATTGTTACTGTTCTTTACCAGGGTCGAGTAATCGCCAGGGGGACTTTGAAATGTGGTAGAGTTATGCCTGATAAGACGCACATCATCAAGAAGCAGCCCAAAATTATCTCCCCCATTATGATCAAAAATCAGTTTAGCATTTGTGAGTTGCGAAACGTTAATTGAACGATTAATGGTTTGAAAAGGTTCATTGGTGTCCAATGAAAGAGTCTCGCTGAAAATATTTCCTAATGAAACACTTACTGTATTGACAGAACTGCTTGATCTATTAGAACCAGCGAGGTCGAACTGTAACTCATACATTTCGGGGTCTAGCACAAATGAGGTTTTTGTTTCCATCCTGCCAGCATTGAGCGTACTACCATCTAAATCGAGATATAACCCATTGCCAGGCAAGAAATCGTTATACCCATTACCGATTAAATCAATGGACCCATCGGTAATATTCCATTGGGTGAGGTTATAAAAGTTTAGTTGTCCAACACCATTGTTTTCAGTATCGAAGTTATCTGAAAGTAAAATTAAGTTATCCTGAAATAGAAGGGCTGAACCGTCACCCCCAACCAACAGGATACTGTCGTCAGGTTGAATATTAAGCCGCTGCAATCCGGCTAATCCCCACCCCGCCCCCAAGGGGCTGTTTTGCTCATTGACCACGATCAGGGGGTCGCGGTTAGCGGCGGCGACGTTTGAATTTTGATAGTGGCTGGTGAAGCGCCAGGTGGAGGAGTAGATGCCGGTAGCCAGGGCGCTGGTATTGATGGGCAGCACCGCCCGCAGCGATTCGTTGCTATTTTCATCTAATCCGGCGGTTTTTAGGTAAGCGGTCGAGTTGAGAGTCGCCCCCTCAAGGGCGTAGCTGACCGAAAGTTTGGGCGGAATGGCCGCCCGCACCGGGATGGTCAACTCAACCGGCACAAGCTGGTAGGGGTATGCCCGGTTGGAGTTGTAGACCAGAGACAGGCCGAGCGACTGTCCCTGCGAAACATAATCCGGCAGCACAATCTCGGTTTGGAGTGAGCCGTTGTGAGGGGTGAGCATGGAGTTAAAGTATACTTTGTTAGAGCAGGAGGGATAGCCGGTTTGATTATCGCCCTCTTCATCACCCGGTGAAGTTGGGGAAGTAGAAGGCGGCATCGGGAAATGCCAGGACGATTCTCGAATACCGCCACTGATCGTATTGATAACTGTGCCGTCGTTGCTAACTCGCCCGGTCCCGGCCACAAAAAATTGGCCGGTCTTGTGATCCATGGACCAAAAATCCACCTCGCTGCCGGGCGGCAGGTTATCCCGGTTGGGGAAGGTGATGGAGGCAGGCCGGGTAAAGGTCAAGCCCATCGGCTGGATGGTCACGACAAACCCCGGTTCCAGGGTGTCGGGCAAAGAGCCGGGGGTAAAATCGGCCGGCACCTCGGAGATGGACATGATCCCGGCAAAATCGTTGCCGTCATCACCTTTTACCGTATGGGGCGGAATGGCGATTTTAATGCCCAGGTTGGAGTTGACTACGTTGGTGGTCTGGTTGGGGTTCACCTGCACCTGGCCGGCGGGGTCAATTTTCATTAGGTAGACAGGCCGGTCAATTTCGGTGGTGGTGTTATCGGCCAGTTGAATTTTGGAGCGATACGAGGCGTAGCTGTTGAAGGGCAGGGCGGTCCAGCCAATATACTCGACGTGGCTTTCTCCGGCCGGCAAATCGGGTAGAACAAAGTTGCCGTTGGCATCACTCTTAACCGATTGGCCGGTTTCCAGGCTGCAGATGGTGACGCCGGCCAGGGGCGTTTCGACGCCGCGAGCCGCGTCGTTGGCGTCGAGCACCCGGCCTTTGAGCGCGGCATTGCTGGCGGTTGGTTCAACCTCAGTGCTGCTGTTTGCCGCGGCGCCGGCGCTGCGGATAATCAATGGCAGGTAGGTGGCCGTGGCAACCACCATACAGGGGTCTACTTCGTCTTGAAGGGCAGCAGTAGTTGGCTGATCCGAAGCGTTCTCTTGAACCTGGGCACTTTTTGGGGGTGCCAAGCTGAAACCAGGATGATGATCAGGAGTTGAGGCAAGGTTTTTTGCCTCTGCCGGCAGCGGGGGCAACAGCGATCCCAGGATAGCAATAA
>JAAUSP010000278.1 GCA_012032575.1 Anaerolineales bacterium
ACCTCAAAGGTCTTTAAAAGACCTTTGAGGTCTGTGTCTAAGCATAACGAATGCGTGGATTCAGAAATGTATAGGCCAGGTCGCCCACCAGCCGAGTGCCAACCGCAATGACAACGGTCAACATGGCGGCGGCTTCGACGGCGTTGAAATCGCCAAAAATAGCGGCATTATAGATATATTGGCCCAGTCCAGGGTAGCCAAAAATGGATTCAACCACCACCACCCCGCCGATAAGCCAATTGACGTGCAGCATAATAATGGTAATCGGGGCCATCAACGCATTTCGCACCGCGTGACGCAAAACCACCCGCCAGCGCGGCATCCCTTTGAGAATCGCCGTGCGAATATAGGGCGACCCCATGACCTCGACCATGCTGGCGCGGGTCATGCGGGCCACATAGCCCAGTTCAACGGCGGTCAGGGTTAACACCGGCAGCGCCAGCAGTTTGGGGTCTTGAAAAATGGCGTCATCACTTAAAAAGACGGCCACCGCCGGCAAAAGTTTGAGCCAGATCCCGAAAATCAGAATGAGGAAAATGCCGGTCACAAATTCCGGCGTTGCCGTCGCGGCCAGGCTGGCAATCGAAATAAAACGGTCTACCGGTTTACCCTCGTTGATGCCGGCCAGAATGCCAAACAAAAGCGCCAGGGGCATAACCACCAAAAAGGCGACGCCGGCCAAAATCAGCGTATTTTTCACCCGCGAGAACATTGTCACCGAAACCGGGCGGCCATATTGCAGCGATTTCCCGGCATCACCCCGAATGAGTCCTTTGCGCAGCGGAATGTACTCCTGCGGGCCGTTGCCCTCTTTGCGCAGGCCGGCTTTGGTTAGCACCCACACTTCGCTACCTTCGCCACGAACCCACTTGACGGCGTTGCTTTTAGTATCAACTCCCCAGAAATATTCTTGGCCGTTTTCGTCAATCTGCCATTCCCCACTCTCCAACTGAGCCGTGGTGGAGCCATCTGGCTGGCGTTTCAGGGCCTGGAGCTGTCCATCCGCTAACTGCCAGCGAGTCGGTTCGCCGTTGACATCGGCCCACCATTCCGGCTCATCAGTTTTAGCATTGGGGATCGTAACCAGGGGATAACCTACTTGACGCTGCGCCCGCCAATCACTACCGATGAGCCAATCCAGATAACGCTGCCAGACCGGGTCATTCAAGCCCAGTTGAGCACGGTAAGAAGCTCGCTGCTCCGGGGTAGAGAAGACCCCCAGGATTTTCACGGTAATATCACCGCTGCCCACTTCGACCAGCAGAAACAGGGCGATAGAAACCAGCAGCATAGTCACAATGGTTGAAATAACGCTGCGAATAATAAAACGCGCCATACGCTTCCTCCGTAAGAGCAGCTTCACATTCAAATGTTGCCAACAGGTGAACAGGGAAACAGATTGACCTGCCAGCCATGCCTGCTGGCCCAAGTATCCACGCTGCGAAAGGTGGATGGTCACAGATAGTAAAAGTGTCGGCCCACCCGAGTCCGGCAGGCCGACACTTTATTTCAAACGTTAAGCGTCCTTCCAGACGTCGTTAAGCAGGTCATAGGCAGTGGGATGAGCCTTGATATTTTGAAACTCTTTGCGGGTGACATTCCAGACCTTCTTCCAGAAACTGTTCCCAATCGGGCCGCGGTCCTGCATAATCTCTTCGATATTGCACATAATATCGCGCCGCGCCTCAACATCCAGCGTACCTTCAGCTTCACGGAGCAGCTTCTCGAATTCATCGTCAGACCAACGAGTTTCGTTCCACGCGCCAATAGATTCTTTGGTATAAGCCAGGGGCAGCACCATCGTATCCAGGGGGCGGTGAGTCCAGGTTGTAATTCCCAGGTCAACCTCGGTCCAGCGGTCCCAATATCCACCGGGGTCGGTAATATCCAGTTGAATATCAAACCCGACCGGCGCGGCCAGTTCCTTGAGCACCTGGGCAATTTCCGGCTCTTTTTGGTCATTCTTTGGTGGCCAGCGTCACCTTCAGCGGCAGAGTCAGGCCCTTTTCCTTGGCGTACTCTTCCAACATCGCCTTGGCTTCATCGGGGCTGTAAGCCGGGATGGGTTTTTCACAATAGGCCGGGTGAACCGGGGCGACGTGAGCATCAATAGACAGGTCGCCTTCACCAAAGTAGGCCAGTTGCATAATCTTGGCTCGATCCTGGCTCAGCTTGAGGGCGGTGCGCACCCGGTTGTCATCCCACGGGGCCACATCTACCCGCATCCGCAGCACCAGGCATTGAGCCGTACTGGCTGATCTGACCGCCAAATCGGGAATATCTTTCAAGGCCTGCCAATCTTCGGGCCGGGGATCGTACAGGGAATCCACCTGGTTGGACTGCAAGGCTGCGACACCGGCATCTTTGTCCGTGGAAACGTAGATAACCTCATCCAGGTAGGGCAAGGACTGGTTGTCGGTGCCCATTTGCCAGTAATCGGCGCGACGCTTGAAGGCGGCCCGCTCGCCCTCGGCATATTCTTCCAGGGTAAAGGCACCCGTTCCTACGGGCTGTTTGATAATATCGCCTTCAAACTTGCGATGCAGCACAATGGCCGGATAGTGGAAAAGATGCTCCGGCACACCGATATTGGGCGTTTGCAGGTGGAGCCGAACCTGGTAATCGTTCACCTTTTCGACATCCTGTATCCCTCGCAGATAAGACATCAAGCCCAGGATAGAAGACCCCACATCGGGATTTAACCACTCGCCGAAGGTAAACATCACATCGTCGGCGGTCAGTTCGTCGCCATTATTAAATTTGATACCTTTTTTCAGGAAAAGGTCCCAGGTTTTGACATCGGCGCTGGCTTCCCATTTTTCTAGCAGGAAAGGCCGGGTGATATTATCCGTGCCGGTTTCGGCCAGGTATTCGCCAAACTGCCGGACAATATTAGCCCCTTCCACCCAGGAGAGCCGGGCCGGGTGGTCGAGCAATTGCAACTGCATAGATTTGCGCAGCACGCCGCCTCGTTTGGGTGTGCCCGCCGCCGGAGCAGCGGCTTCTTGGGTGGCCGCTGGCGCTTCCCCACCGCCGCTGCTGGCCGGGGCCTGTTCGGCGGGTTGAGCAGGGGCCGGAGCGCCACACTGGGCCGCAATTGTTGCCGCACTCACTGACATCCCAAGTAGCGTTGCCATGCGCAAAAATTCACGGCGCGAGATACGCCCTTTGGTGAGCAGATCGTAGGCTTCGGGGATGTAGGGGTGAACCCGCTCCATGTATTTCTTTGAAACTCTGGGTTTATTCATGCTTTTCCTCCTTCTGATGACCAAATAGATTTATTTTACTCACTGCGACAACACCCACAATGGGCATCATCTGACAGGTTTCCTAAAGATGAGGCTGAAGCAAATTAGAGAGGTATTTGGTTTTGAGCGAGTCCAACCGAATGATTTGCAGACAAACAAATCTGCTCAACTGGTTTCTGTGCTCTTAGATAGGCAGGGGCAAAAATGGCAGACAAGACAAGCTATGTCTGGCACAAAATAATGAATATGTCTTGACTTGCAGCATCTTTACACCGAGAACTGAATTTTTTATCCCCTCAGAAGTTTCGGCGTTATGCGGATTAAGGTGACGGGTGTCGTTTTTGAATTGGGATGAATAGATTGGATGGATGGATTGACCCTAATCATACCATACTTTTTGTTTTAGGCAAATGAATTTTGATTTTGCCCAAATATATCAATCTTATCTCACAGTTCCCACCCATCCTGAACATGCTTGTTGACCTCCACCACCACCTGTCCGCTGGCGACCAACTGCCGCACCGCCTCAAGATAAGGATACATAACGGCATCCCGCTCCAAAAAAGGCACTCGTTCCCGGATGAGGGCATACGCCGGCTGAGTCCCCTGGCCCAGCCGGGCCGCCGGTCCCAAATTCTGGCGGCGGAAGTCAATGCCCTGGGCGGCGGCCATCAATTCGATGGCGAGAATCTGTTCCACATTGGTGATAATCTGGCGGGTTTGCAGCGCCGCCGTAACGCCCATGCTCACGTGGTCTTCCACATTGGCCGAGGTGGGGATGGTGTCCACGCTGGCCGGGTGAGCCAGCACTTTATTCTCGGTGGCCAGGGCCGCTGCGGTGTACTGAGTAATCATAAAGCCGGAGTTGAGACCGCCGTGCTGGGTTAAAAAAGCAGGTAGGGTTTGGGCATTGCTGGCCTCGTCGGTCAGGCGCATGATCCGCCGCTCGGAGATGTTGCCCAATTCGGTCATGGCCATGCCCAGATAATCCATGGCAATGGCCAGCGGTTCGCCGTGGAAGTTGCCGCCGGAGAGAACGGTAATTTCGCTGGTCACGTCGTCAATAAAGATCAGCGGGTTATCGGTGACAGAGTTCAGCTCGATCTCGATAACCCAGCGGGCATAGGCAATGGCGTCGCGGACCGCGCCGTGAACCTGGGGAATACAGCGCAGGGTGTAAGCATCCTGCACATTGGTGGGATCGTGATGGCGGGTGAAGTCGCTATCAACCAGCAGGGCGCGTAAATAGTTGGCACAGTTGAGCTGGCGGGGATAGGGCCGCAGTTGATGGATACGGTCGTCAAAAGCCAGAGTAGTGCCGTGCAAAGCTTCCAGGCTCAGGCAGCCGGCGATGTCGGCCACCCGACTGAGCAGCCGGGCGCGGTACGACTCCAGCGCCCCCAAAGCACACATCACCGCCGTCCCGTTGGTCAGCGCCAGCCCTTCTTTGGCCGCCAGAGTCACCGTTTGAAGCTGCGCGCGGCGCATCGCTTCTGCGCCGGGCAACCGCTCCCCCTGAAATTCAGCTTCGCCCTCGCCGATGAGGGGTAAACTCATGTGGGCCAGCGGAGCCAGATCGCCGCTGGCGCCCAGCGACCCCTTTTCGGGGATGATAGGATGCACACCCGCATTGAGCATGTCGAGCAGCCGCTGCAGCGTATCGAGCCGGATGCCGGAGTAGCCGCGAGCCAGGGTATTGGCCCGGATGAGCATGATCGCCCGCGTGGTCGGAATATCGAACGGCTGGCCGACTCCGACCGAATGGCTGATGATGATATTGCGCTGCAATTCTGCAACCTGCTCGGGCGGAATGATCCGATTTTTGAACGCGCCAAAGCCGGTGGTGATGCCGTAGGCCACCTCACCCCGCGCCAGCAGTTGTTCCACCGCCCCGGCGGCGCGGGTCACGTTGGCCTTAGCCCCGGCGCTCAGTTCCACCCTGGGCGCGTCCGGCTGACCATAAGCTACGGCAATGACCTGGTCAAGGGTCAGGCTTTGGCCGTTGAGGATGATTTGCTGTTCAGCCATGGGATATATCCGCCAGATAATCTTCAATTTTTGTGGGAAATTGTAACTGTCGGACATTTTTGGGATTATCCCGGTCCAAATCCCATTGCAGAGGGTTATTACGAATATAATGACGAATTGCGTTTAGTTCCCTATGATTGCGGATGATATGTTCATAGTAGTTTCGCTGCCAAAATTTAGCCTGCCGGGTTGGATCATTGGCTTCGATCCAATCGAGATAGACAGTAAAAATCAATGATTTCAATGCGCCAATCACGTCGCCCAGGGTGGGGTTATGATTTGGTGTTTGGGGGATTGGAATAATCCAGGGGGTCGCATCCTTCGTGATGCCAGGGGTAGGGGCAAGCCCTACCCCTACATCATCGCCAATATCTGGCGTAGGGGCAGGGCTTGCCCCTGCCCCGATATGCTGCAACCAAGCAATCAAATGAAGATGGTTGGGCATCACCACAAATTCATCGAGGGCAATCGTTGGAAACCACTCCGGTAGAGCTAACCACACGTCAGTAACAATACCGCTAACCACCGAATCATCCAGAACACATTCTCGGTTGCGGGTGCAAATGGTTACAAAATATGCCCCTGCCGACCGATAATCATATCCTTTGAGTCGAATAGATTGACGATGATGCTGGTTGGGATCGTATAGTTGGGTCATCTGTATATTTCTTGGTCGGGACAAGGCTTGCCCCTGCCCGACCTTTTGTGGTTTTATTTAGGGGTAAACAAGGTGCTGGTAGTAATTGAGAGGCCAGCCAACACCACCGACTCGATGATTTCCTCACCAATGAACTCATTGACCAGGGCATATTCGCCGCCGGAGAGGGTAAAAACTTCAACCGAGCGAGTTTTGGGATTGGCAATCCAGTATTCGGGCACACCGGACTGCTCATAAGCGCTAAATTTGATAGAGTGGTCGGTGCGGGCAGTGATGGGAGAAAGCACCTCTACGATGAGGTCAGGAATGCCCTCAAAAAATTTTGCGCCGGAACCAGGCCATTTTTCAGCTTTGATAAAAAGCACATCGGGTTGAACGGGCCGCGTTCTTTCGGACAGATGAACTTCAAAAGGAGCAGTCAGCACATATCCTAACCTGTGGACTGTGACGAAACTTTTCAAATGAAAAGCAATTTCCATTACAGTAAATTGATGGTCAATATCCGGTGCGTTGGTCACGTACAGTACTCCCTCAATAATTTCGTACCTGCGTCCATCGTCGGGCAGGTTGAGGTAATCTTCATAAGCCCACTCGCCTGGGGCGGGTTGGGGCCTGGTTTGAGCCATCTCTACCGTTGCTTGAGTCATAAACCAAATCTCCTAACCTGGACAAGCCAGAGCCAAACAGGATTTTTCGCCGCGAATTACACGAATTTCACTAAAAATTTTTGTGTTAATTCGTGCAATTCATGGCAAAGTTCTTGCTCAATGGGCAAGGACTCAACTGCTAATGCACTATTTGCTACGCTTACCTCGTAATTATACCACAATTATCAAACTATCTTACCCTGCTTGACCACCCGCTCAACCAGATTCCCGCCAAATTGATAGGCCAGATGGCGATAATCCGGTGCATTGATAAGCAACAGATCGGCCTGCTTGCCGACCTCCAGCGAACCGAGTCTGTCTCCCAACCCAACCGCGTGGGCCGCATTGATGGTGCTGGCGTTCAGCGCTTCGGCGGGGAGTAGTTTTTGGTAGCGGCAGGCGATAGCCATCACCAGCGGCATGGACGGCACGGGGCCGAACCGGGGTTGATGTCGGTGGCCAGGGCCAGGGCCACCCCGGCATCAATCATCGCCCGCGCATTAGCAAAGTGAGCGCTGCCCAGGTTAAAATTGACCGCCGGCAAGACCACGCCGACCGTATTCGATTGGGCCAATTTTTCCACCTCAGCCGGGGGAGTCACATCCAGGTGGTCGGCGGAAACTGCGCCCAGTTCAACCGCCAGGCTGACTCCGCCGAGGTTGGCAAACTCGTCCGCGTGGATTTTGGCCGGCAGCCCCAAAGCCAACCCTGCTTCCAACACCCGCCGCGACTGCTCCAGACTGAAGACGTTGGCTTCGCAGAAAACGTCGCAGAAAAGGGTTGAACGTTGAACGTTGAACATTGAACGTTCATACCAGGCAGCAACAGCAGGAAGCATATTTTCAACGACCAAATCCACGTATTCGTCGGTGCGGCCTTTGTATTCGGGGGGGGACAGCGTGTGCGCCAATGAAGGTGGGGATAAGGTCAAGTGGGGTTGACGTGGCGAGACCGGCGATGGCGTCGAGCATTTTGAGTTCGCTGGCGGTATCGAGGCCGTAGCCGGTTTTGATTTCGACGGTGGTGGTTCCCAGAGCCAACATGGCTTCCAGCCGGGGGCGAGTCTCGGCTACAAGCTGCTCGACTGTGGCGGCGCGGGTGGCCCGCATGGTGCTGACGATACCCCCGCCGGCCTCCATAATCTCCATGTAACTCGCGCCCCGGACACGCAGCTCAAACTCGTGTACCCGGTCGCCGGCGTAGACCACATGGGTATGCGGGTCTACAAAACCGGGACAAACCGTTTTGCCGGTGGCATCAATAGTTTCGCGGGCGGTAAAGTCGGCCCGTATCTCGCTGGATGGGCCAAGCGCCACAATTTGACCATCAGTGATGGCTATCGCCCCGCCGGGAATAAGCCCCACATCCGCCATCGCCTGGCCTCGTTTGGGGCCGTCAGGGCTGGCGATGGTAACAAGTTGGACGGCATTATAAATAAGCAAATCAGCTTTCATATCAACCTATTAGCCAAAGTCATTAGGTTAAGCAGCATCCTGAGTAGGGGAGCGCAGCGAGCCGTATCGAAGGGTGCTGCGCCGTCAGGAAATCCTGCCTAGTCGCACCCTTCGATACGCGCTTCACTTCGTTTCGCGCTACTCAGGATGCTCCTTCCTGAAAGAATCTCACGCATCACGCATCACGTCTCACTCCAACAACCCCGTCTCCAAAATCTGACCGAGCGTAAAATCGTGGGCCTGGACATAGTGTTTGATGATTTCTTCCACCGCGCCCAACGGAATCGAGCCGATAATCTCCGTCCCGGCGACGGCGACGCCGTGGCGGGCGGCCTCCATCCGCACGGTTTCCAGCACACGGGGCAGCGGCGTTTCGACATAATTGGTCAGGTTCATCGAAACCTGGACCATACCCTGCTCCTTCAAATCCACACCCATGGCCTGGACGTGGCGATAACCGCCATTTTTGAAGCGGACGCCTTCGGCAATGCGTTTGGCGATGCTCAAATCGGTGGTGTGCAGGTTGACATTGAAGGCAATCAAGGGGAAACGGCAGCCGGTGACCATCGCTCCGGCTTTGGCGTTGAAACTGGCCGGGCCTTCGTCGGGCTGCCACACGGCCAGGTCTTTGAGCTTTTCGGGCAGGGCTTCGTATTGACCTTTGCGAATGGCGGGCAAATCGTACCGTTCGGGCCGGGTGGCCGACTCGCGGTAGTAATAGACCGGCACGCCCAGCTCACCGACAAAGCGGCCAAACCGCCGTGAGATTTCGACAGCCTCGGCCACTTCGATGTTGCGGACAGGAATGAAGGGCGCGACATCCACCGCGCCCAAGCGGGGATGCGAGCCTTGCTGCCGGCTCATATCAATTAACTCAAAGGCTTTGCGGGCCATTGCCTGAGAAGCCGCCAGCACCGCTTCCGGCTCGCCCAGGTAGGTCAGCACCGAGCGGTTGTGGTCGGCATCGGATGAGTAATCAATCAGCTTGACCCCCGGCGTCCGGCGGACCGCCTCGGCCACCTGTTCGACCACCTCCAGGTTGCGCCCTTCGCTGATATTGGGGACGGATAGTAAAATTTTCATGCCGGTTATCCTTTTTGGAGATTGGAGATTAGAGATTAGAGATTGTAAATCTCCAATCTCCAATCTCCCTATTATTTACTGAGCCGTTTACTGAGGCTGTAAGGAAAAATATCAATGGCCTCATTGGCCCGGTGCCGGGCCTGCATGGTTTGCCAGAATTCCAGTTCAAACAAATCCCGATGATGTTCGCTAAAACTTCCAACATCTCTTTTGACAGCCCCAAAAAGGTCCTGAATTCTTCCGGGAAAATATCATTTTCGTCAGCGAAAAACCAGGGTTGGGGTTCAAAGTCATCATAAAAATTTCC
>JAAUSP010000279.1 GCA_012032575.1 Anaerolineales bacterium
GGCCGAGGTGTGGGCGTGGCAGGTGTAGTTGGTTGTGTCGTTGTGGTGACCACAACGACAGGCGTTGGGGTATTTTGAGGTGGAGGCGTTGCCGCCGGCAGGATTGAAGGGATCATCCCACAGAGGGTCAGCCACAATGAAGCGGAAATTATCAGGCTCAACCATAGCGACCAGTGCATGAGAAAACCTCCTTTTGGGTTTATGAATAGGTTTAGCTGTGGCTCAGTATGGCCCAAAGCTTGGTTCAATTCGGTATGTACCGAATGATAATAGGGAGAAAAATCTTTGTCCCCGCAGTAGTTCCATCTACAACTGTGGTCCCCCAAACACCACTCCGGCCAAAGGTCTGACTGTTGGCCGTACCGGAGGACGCTATCGCTGCTGTATAGAGGCCAGGGAGCAGAGGAATGAATTGGTAGGTATACTGGCCGTCACTGGCTACAGGATCGCCATTTTGCCCATTATCGTAAAGCGAGACAGTTTCCGTAGTCAGATCGGGTCGAAGGAGGTAAGCCTTCAAGTTGGCATTCTGAATAGGGGTTGTCCCGGCGGTTAAGTTGGCCCTCATTACTATGGGGTTGCCAACTTGTCCCTCCTTAGGCGAGGTAAAATATCCAGTTGTATATTGCTGGTGATGCTGGTAAAGGTAGCAATTGGAACGCCCGCTGACAGGGTTTGAGGTGTACTCTCGACAATTATTGTCCATGTACCAATGGCTGGGGTTTCAACTGTGTAGAGCGTAAGTGGGAAAAGATTATCCTGAAATACAGTGTATGTGACCCCTGAGAGGCGGGTTGCGGGCGTTATCACATCTCCATCTGGACTACGGAGGCTGACCAGAACTTGATTAGCCGGAGCGACCACGATAAATGTTACAGGGGTGCTGGACTCGGTAGGGATGGAAAATTCTAAGCGTTGGGATTGCTTAAGTAAGTCTGTTTGAACGGTGGTAAATTGGTGAGTAAGTTTAGTCTCGTTTATCGGAACTGCTCGGTTCTCTGGAGAGGAAGGCGTGAAAGGCGGGGCAATACCACGTAGCAGGGGACTTACATAACGGTCAAAGATTTGCTGACCCCCTTCGCGTGATCCTCCGTGGTTTAGCATCCCCTCATGGTACCCCGAACAATCTCCGATTGTAGATGTGGGATGAGTCCATTTCCCATTAAGTGGAATTGCAAAGACACTGTTTACCGCAACCACAAAGTCATTCGGCTTTTCCTCATAGTTATTCTCTATTACCCCCCAATCTTCGTTACATACATAATGTCCGGCGACCGCATAAAACTTTGTATCTTGGGGCTGAGTATGAAGTGTATTGAATTTTTGAACATATCCGGTCGTTAATTCGGGAAGCGAGGGATACTCGATTAACCCTTTAACGGTAGCCCCAAATTCTTCCAAACCAGTTAGTTTGCCATTTACAGCCGCATCGGCTAGCTTGGCTCCGCCATTAGGAGTACCAAGCATGATTAATTGATGGACACGACCTTTATCAAAATCCATCAGTCCAGAAATATATAAGCGAACAATTAGCCCTCCCATGCTATGAGCTATCACGTCAACTTTTTCGGCCCCTGTTGCCGCGGCTTTGCTCTCAATATAAGTTTTCAGGCGACCGGCGTTTACGTAGATGTCGACGCCTCTTGGATCTTGGCTGGTAGAACCATTGGTGTTTAGGGTATCAACCGCAAATGCTTCGGTGATGCCAATGGATTTGAGATAATTATTTTGATACGTGGTCCAAGTACTGGCATTAGAAACGTATCCATGCACCAGAATAACCGGCCGTGGGCGAACCATAAACGAGATTACCGGCGACTCGAAAACTCGCCCAGCCGTGGTAGTAAATCGCGCTATCAGTTGATGTCTTTCGGTTCGATTGCCGAAGTTATCCCAGGCCAGCCCTGCTGCTGAGAACGAAAGTTCAGCCACAGTTCTAGCATTACTGCCGGTTCCAACAGTTTGGTTAGCCAGTTCAGCGATAGTCGTTGAATTCCTAATCAGGGATACTGTGCCATTTTGGGTAGCCGTACCACAATTATCAATATTGACCTTAGTTTTAACCTGATTCCCATCCACCGTCCCTCTTGGAGTAGTAGTACCAGGATCGTAAGCGATGTTATCTCGGCTGTCTTTAACTTGCGCAACGGTGAGACGTAAACAAGCGGCTGGACTGAAGGTCAAATAACCATCCCAAATTCCGGATCCTCCAGTTGCACTGAGATACGTTCCATTAAACCCCCGGCAATTGGCGCTCATTATAAATTGAAATGATCCGGAATTATGGTTATCAGTCCATATTCCAGTTAAAGAGCTTCCCGAACTCGTTCCATTGATCGTTCCACTAATCTCCGAATTTGCATACGTTCCGGTGACAATATTGCCCGATTGCGTAAGTATCATAATAGCTGATCCAGAAGAACCAAAAGTATCCCAAGAGGTATTCCATGTACCTGTCCAGGCACATGGAGTATTGAGGGTAACTGGACTGGCAGCTGTGATAAGCGACTCGTATTTACCGGCTAAAGCTATAAAAACCAATAAAGTGAGACAAACAGCAACTGGTAAACGATTCATCTTCATCAATAGGTTCCTTTCAGTCTAAGACTAACGTCTGAGATAAATTTGGCGGCAGCCCTAATTCTTTACGCAAGTCCTCAATTTCAAGCCGAATGTGAGGCGGGCAGTCCAGCCCATAAATCGCGGCCTGTTTTTCCAGTTCTTGCAGCCGCCGTTCCTTGATCGGTCTGACTAATTCAAATAAACCGGAGACAAGGGTACGTAAAGAACCTTGTCTTTCCTGCTCGACGCCGGGCGTACTTGTGTCTTGAACTTGTTCTAACTCATCTTGATAGACCTTGCGAAACTCCGTATCCACACCTCCTGCCTCGACTCGTTGCGGTACCTGGATCTTAACCAACGCATCATCTCCGATCATCTCAAATCCCTGAATGATATAGTGGGTTTCCTCCTGCAACCTCACAAAAGCCCTTTGCAAAGCCTCACGGTTGTCGTCGTTGCGGATGAGTAGTGAGATGGTGGCAGAGGCTTTCCTGAAAATTTTCTCGAAGTCGCCCGGTTTCAGATTTACCGGAAACGCAGGAAAGCGTCCCATGTTACCGTGTTCATCAGGTACAGCCCTAAAGAATACAAAATCGCACTTGACCCCCCTGATGTTGGTGGCCTCATCGCCAATCTGTTCGTCCATGTGGACAGCGGTCAGTCTAGACTCCCCTAAATTGGTTCCATTCAGTGTAGCCTGCTTGATATTGGCTTTCTGTAGATTAGCCTGCTGAAGGTTAGCTTGTTGCAGCTTGGCCCCGGCCAGGTTAGCTTGCTCCAAATTAGTGTTTTTCAGATTGGCCTGCTGAAGATCGGCCCCCACAAAGTTAGCATGAGCCAGGTCGGCTCCTTCCAGGTTGATCCCGGCGAGTGCCAAACCCTCGAACTCTTTCTTTTTGAGCCTGAGTCCTGTCAACAGGAGGCGAATGTGGGGGTATTTGAGATAACTGCTGCCTATTCGGGCGTACTCTAGGCCCTCGGCTTTACGCCAACTGGTTCGGATAACTTTGGCCTCTTTGAAATCTGCGCCTTTTAGAGCAGCCGCCGTAAAATCGGCGTCGGTCAAGTCCGCCCCATTGAAGCGTGTGCCACCGCTAACGGCCACCCTGAGATAAATCTTCCACAGCCAATCGAAGCGCTTGTCCCCGGCAATGGCTAAGTGAGCAAAGTAGCCGCCGAAGCCGGCCCCGATCAAGGCCCCAAACCAGCCTGATAGCCATCGGCCATTGGTGGGGGCTGCGCCGGGAATATGGGTGATATATTCGGCCAGTAGGGGAAACCTCTGGGCCAGCCAGTCTTCGGCGTCCCTAAAGGTTGAGGTGAAAAGGAAAAGGGCCAGGGGAGCCAGGGCGGCGATAACCAGCAAAACAATGCTGCCAATGCCGGCTTTAGAGTCATCAATCGTCACAGTGGGGGCGATGACAACGGCGATGATCAGGATGAGACCGATGCCGATAAACACATGGGCTGCGATGGCCGCGGGCCCAGAAATAGTTCAAGACGGTACGTAGCGCCACCGTGAGCAGAATCGCCCCCAGGCCGGTAGCGGTCAGGGTCAGGCCCGAAGGTTGCCGGCGTGAGTCGAGGAAAAAGTGGGTCGTAAACACGCCAGTCAGCACGGCCGGAAAGGCCGAAAGCAACGAGAACAAGCCGGCGCAGAAAATGACCACAAAAGCCCACCCCTGGCTTAGACCGGCCTGCACCCCGCTAAAATTGGCCTGAGTCAGCGTGGCCTCGGTAAAGTTAGCCCCCTGAATTTTAGCCTCGCTAAAATCTGTTGAGCCGGCCCCTGGCTGGGCTTCACCCGAAGCCTTGATAAAGGTGGCTCCCCGCAGGTCGGCGTTGCGGAACTTGGTCCCTTGAAGGTCGGCCCCGCTAAAGTCGGCCTGGCGCAGGTTGGCCCTGGAAAAGTCCGCCCCACTCAGACCGGCGTTCCTGAAGTCGGCTTGGGCTAGGTTTTGCCCTCTAAAATTTGAATTCTCTAAATCTGGACGTTCACGAAAAACTTTAGGCATGGTTAGACCCCCCTGTAAGATAAAGACTCGAAAAACATTAGAGTTGTTGCTGAATAAGGTGAGCAAATTTTTGGATACGGATAAACACAGATTTCACGGATTTTTCTCTTGATTTTTTCTAATCTGTGTTTATCCGTGTTAATCTGTGTCCAACTTCTTATTGAGCAACAAGTCTATTTTTAACTGTGCTTACTATGCCATATTTTTGGTTGAAAGTTAATAGGCTGCTGCTGACGGGTTAATGAGAAGCTGCTGAGAATATTGCCTCACCCCCTAATTGTGTTAAAATAGCGGCGACTCTCCGGCTTTGACCGGAGGCCTTACCAAGCCAGCCGGGACAGCTTTTAACCCGGTTTTTGTTTGTCCGGTTTTAGCGGCGCACCTCATCACGAAAGGAGAAAAGGTTGATGTGGAATTTTTCTCTAAGCAACTTGCGTCGGGGCTTGACCGTTTCGGCCCTGGCCCTGGTGACTGTCTGCCTGATGGGTCTAAAACCATTGGCCGGTGAACCGGCCAACAAGGCCCTGATTTCGCCGGAGCAAGCAACGGCCTTAGCCGTTAATAATTGGCGCGAAATTCCGGCGGGTTACGAACTGCTCCATCCTCGTTACCGGGTGGCCTTCACGGCTGAAGGCGTCACCTTCGCCGCCCGGCCGGCGGTCCAACCTGGCAGTGGCAGCTAACCGGGGCGACTGCCGGCGAGGTATCCCTGGCCGAAATTGAAGCTGGCCTGGTGCAGCCGCAGCGAGAAGGCCCAAGTGGAGTCAGCTATCAGCGCGGCGCACTGGTGGAGCAGTACCTCGCCCAAACAAACAGCCTCACCCAACAATTTGTGCTGCCGCAGCCGCTCCCCTTATCCGGGGCCGACCTGGTGTTGACCGCTCGTCTGGCGACCACCCCTACCCTTGAAACCGAGCCAGCGCCTCAGCCAGAAGGACTGCCGGAATGGGACAGCCTTTTAGTCCGCGCTTCCTCCCCCTTTGAACCCAACCACAACTTGCCCGGCTTATCCTGCCCGCCCGCCGAGGGTACCCCCTGCGCCTCTTTTTGGGAGCAGGTGCGCGTCTTCGATGCCCAGGGGATCGAGCTTCCGGTCGTTTTGACGGAGACAGCCGAGTCGCTAGGACTGGAGGTTGATGGCTCGGCCCTGGAGTCGGCCAGTTATCCGATCACTATCGAGGCCGAGCTTGATGAGACGTTTCGAATCAGTGATATGGGGCCGGATGGAGACCAATTCTTCTTTGCCTTCAATTCGTCAGTAGCTTACAACAGTGCGGCCAATGAGTACCTGGTAGTCTGGCACGGCAATGACAACACCGGCTCGTTAGTGCATAGCGAATACGAAATTTTCGGCCAGCGACTGAACGGCGCAAGCGGGGCTGAGATAGGCAATGACTTTCGTATCAGTGATATGGGACCGGATGGAAACCCTAACTTTTGGGCGCTACGTCCGGCAATTGCCTACAATAGCGTCGCGAATGAGTACTTGGTAGTCTGGACTGGTGACGATAATACTCCCCCATTGGTTGATAATGAGTTCGAAATCTTCGGCCAACGGTTAAACGCGACCGGAACCGAGATAGGTAGTGATTTTCGCATCAGCGACATGGGGCCGGATCAAGAAAATAAAGAGGATGAAAGGACAAAGTTTGGGGCCGATTTTGCGGCGGTGACTTATAACAGCGATGCCAATCAATACCTGGTCGTGTGGACCGGCGACGATAACATTAGCCCGTTGGTAGATAACGAATTTGAAATCTTTGGTGAGCGGCTAAACGCCGCAGGAGAACTGGTCGGAGCTAATGATTTTCGCATCAGCGATATGGGGCCGGATGGGGCTACTTCCTATGAAGCTAACATTCCGGCGGTGGCCTATAATAGCGCCGTTAATGAATACCTGGTAGTCTGGCACGGCGATGACAATACCGGCTTACTGGTGAATGGGGAATTCGAGATTTTCGGTCAGCGACTAAACGGTGCAACCGGGGCTGAGATAGGCAATGACTTTCGCATCAGTGATATGGGACCGGATGGGGACGGTAATTTTGGTGCCCTATATTCGTCAGTGACATATAATAACAATGCCAACGAGTACCTGGTAGTTTGGTATGGTGACGATAATATTGACCCCTTAGTAAATGACGAACTTGAAATTTTCGGTGAGCGGCTCAACGCACTGGGAGAACGAGTCGGAGCCAACGATTTTCGCATTAGTGATTTGGGGCCAGATAAGGATGTTAAGTTTTGGGCGGCTTTTCCGGCAGTAACTTACAATAGTGTTGCCAACGAGTACCTGGTGATCTGGCATGGCGACGATACTATCGGTGTATCGGATAGCTGCGGTGAATGCGAAATTTTCGGCCAGCGATTGAATGGCGCGACTGGGGCCGAAGTAGGCAGCAACGATTTCCGTATCAGTGACATGGGGCCGGATGGGAATAGCTCGTTTGACGCTGCCCTGGCAGCCGTAGCCTACAACAGCATCGCCAACGAGTATCTGGTGGTCTGGGAGGGCAATGATAATGTTATCCCAACAATAGCGAGTGAGCTCGAAATCTACGGGCAGCGACTGAATGGCGCAACTGGGGCCGAAGTGGGCGTCAACGATTTTCGCCTCAGCGATATGGGGCCGGATGGAAACATTAAATTTAGGGCCCAATATCCGGCGATAGCCTACAACAGCGCCGCCAACGAGTACCTGGTGGTTTGGCACGGCGAAGATGATACCGGCGGGCTGGTAGATGACGAGTATGAAATCTTTGGCCAGCGGCTGAACGGCGCGACCGGGGCAGAAGTGGGCGTCAACGACTTTCGTATCAGTGATATGGGGCCGGATGGAAACCCAAACTTTGGTGCCTTCTATCCGGCGGTAGCCTACAACAGCGCCGCCAATGAGTATCTGGTGGTCTGGCATGGCGATGATAATACCGGCGGGCTGGCGGACAACGAACCTGAAATCTTCGGCCAGCGCCTAAGTGCAACGGGAACGCAAATAGGAGTCAATGATTTTCGCATTAGCGACTTAGGGCCGGATGGAAATGATAACTTTTTCGCCATATATCCGGCGGTAGCCTACAACAGCACCGCTAATGAGTACCTGGTGGTCTGGCATGGCGACGACAATACCGGCGGGTTGGTGGATGACGAATATGAGATCTTTGGCCAACGGCTGAATGGGGCGAGTGGGGCCGAGATTGGAACCAACGACTTCCGCCTCAGTGATATGGGGCTGAATGGGAACACTACCTTTAGCGCCTCGTATCCCAAAGTGGTGTACAGCAGTGGGACTAACGAGTATCTGATCGTTTGGTCTGGTATTGACAATATCGGCCTGGTTGAGATCGAGATCTTTGGCCAACGGTTGAACGGGGCAACCGGGGCCGAAGTCGGAACCAATGACTTCCGCATTAGCGACTTGGGGCCAGAAGGAGACTTTAATTTTCAAGCCTCCTTCCCGGCAGTAGCCTATAATGACGCTGCTAACGAGTATTTGGTAGTCTGGCATGGCGACGACAACACCGCCGGGCTGGTGGACAACGAACCTGAAATCTTCGGGCAGCGCCTGAGTGCAACGGGAGCGCAGGTGGGGGTCAACGATTTCCGCATTAGCGATATGGGGCCGGATGGGAATGCTAATTTTTGGACCCTTTCGCCAACGGTGGCTTACAACAGCGAAACTAATGAATATCTGGTGTTGTGGTATGGCGACGATAATACCGCCCCCCTGGTGGATAACGAATATGAAATCTTCGGCCAGCGACTCGACAGCGTGACCGGGACCGAGATAGATGGTGACTTCCGCATCAGCCATGTGGGGCCGGATGGGGATATTGCCTTTAACGCCTTCAATCCAACGGTGGCCTACAACAGCATTGCTAACGAATATCTGGTCGTTTGGTGGGGCAACAATTCTGCTTCGCTGCTAAATAGCGAGGACGAAATCTTTGGCCAGCGCCTGTCTGACAACAGGATATTCCTGCCCTTGATTTTGAAGTAATCGCAGACCCATCCGCAAGTTTCTAACCTAGGGGCGATTTGGCTCTGAAGTTTACTTCATTACCAACGGCAGGTAAATCATCCGTGTTGGGCCGGAGTTTTCGGTTACTTCACTTTCGGAAGCATCCGGTGGTACGGCCAACGTAGACAGGAACAGCGATTGTAGTCGGTTAGGCGGCGCTACGCGGATGATAATTTCCTCTGTTGTTGCTCTTGCCGGTATTAGATTGGCTGCCCACACTGTTGCGTCCTCTTGCTCGCCAGTCAGTAATGTGGCCGGTACGCCACCCACAAGGGGAGGAACCTCGACCTTCGTCGTCAGCAGCCACAGTTGTAGAATACTTTCGCCGGCAGGTAATTTGACGGTGACTTCCTCAGTAGCTAAATTTATTCCTTGAGACGCCAAACCGCCCGCCCAAAAGCGTGTACTGCCGGAGGTTAACAAGAGGGGACGGACATAGGCCGGCGTCGGGCTGGTTGTGACCGGAGGGACAGGGAAAAAGGGGGTCGCTGTGGCTGTTGCCGTTGGAGCAGGCGTCACGTCCGATGAAATGGAAGGAAGCAAAGTCGGCGGGTTGAGGGCGAGGCCGGCTGGGCTTAAGGCTGGCTTCGGCTGAGGGTAAGGGTAAGGGTATTCAGGACAAGTCGCCTCAGCCTGAGTTGCTGCCTGAAATTGGGCCGGGATATATTGACTCAGTTCACTACTGGTTAAATTGCGCCCCGCGATACGGCAGGCTCGCTTTTGCCACGAGACGTCAGCAACATCCCACGAAATAACAGCCTCATCTTCGCTGCCAGAGACCAGAACGGGGATGCGCTCATCGGGGTTAAA
>JAAUSP010000280.1 GCA_012032575.1 Anaerolineales bacterium
CACCATAAATGACCTAATCCTTCCTTATAGATAGCCTGTTGTCTTGCTTACCTTCGGCTATTGTAGCAGTAGTTTAATATAATGTCAACAAAATATAGGTCAATTTGGTATCGAAATGATAGCCAATTACCTATTTTTTTGATGTTTTTTGTCTTTTTGACCTTCGCAAGGCGATTTTTGTCTGATAGATTGACTCTAGAGTCGAATGACGTACAATACAGTTATTGTAAAATAGAACTGATATTCGGGTGGCAAGCGCCAGCGGCTTGTCACCTTTCTACTTGGAGCAGACGTGGCAAAATCCCCCAAAGTTGACGATGTAGACCTGGCCATTATCCGCAAGCTGCAAGCCGATGGCCGTCGGCCCTATGCCGATATTGCGGCCGAACTGCATTTAGCTCCCTCAACTGTGCAGCAGCGCGCCAACCGGCTGATTGATTCGGGGTTAATCAAAATTTCCGCGGCGGCTGACCCGCTGACTCTGGGGGTTTCAGTTTCGGCCATGCTCGCCATCAAGGCCGAAGGCACGATGCTGCGCGAAGCAGCGGTTGAAATCGGCAAGTTTCCCGAAGTCAACTATGTCGCCATCTGCACCGGCCCCTACGACATCCTGGTGGAAGTAGCCTGCCGCGACAACGATCACCTGCTCGATTTCATCTCCGACAAACTGGCCGAGGTCGAAGGGGTGCGCGAGATCGAGACCTTTTTGTATTTGCGGATTGTGAAGAATACGGATTTATGGTAGGACGACCGCCGACCCGTTCGACAGGCTCAGGGCAGGCGGCAGATCGCCGACCGCCGAAAAAGTAATGAATTGAAGGAAATAAAAAACGGTAGCGAACGGCTACCGTTTTTTGTTGAAGGAGTAACTACTCACCCTTATGTCATTTCGAGGCTGAAAGCCGAGAAATCTTCGAGATCGTTGGTTGCAAATGTGGGTTTGGAAGATTTCTCGCTCCTAACGTCGCTCGAAATGACATGGCTGAGTCGTTACCAAGAAAATAGGTCAATCCATCTGTCCCAGCGCCCGCAGCACTTCCCGGTCAAAGGCAGCCGGCAGGCTTTCGGCGGCGGAGTAGGGACCCGGTGTGTAAACCCGCGAGGTCAGCCCCAACTGCGACAGCTCGCAGACGTGCCAATCCTGGCGGTTGGTCATATCCCAAAATTCCACGGCTCCACTCGGATCGAAACCCGGCTGGGCCATCGCCGCCGGGTCGAACAGCCACTCGCAGCTAATCAGGGTCCGGCCCGCGCTTTGCGGCCACAATAAATGGAACATCACGTAATCGGGGTGCAGGCTGAGCAGCATGTTGGGAAACAGGGAATAATAGTAGACCCGGCTCAAATCCTCGCCGGACACCCCGCCCAGGGGCAGGGCACAGGTGCGGCCATTCATCGTCAGGCTGCCGGCCTCGTGGTTGATGTCCATAAAACCGCCCAGATACGGCCCTTCGTACAGGTCATTCTGACCGCTGCGATAAGGCGAAAGAGCGGCCAGCGCCGGGTGGATCAGCGGGCAGTGGTAACACTCGGAATAGTTTTCGATTAATAATTTCCAATTGGCCTGCACATCGTATTCGATGCGGCGGGCCGAACGCAGGTTAGAAATCTGCCACTGGCCGAACTTGCCGATAAGCGGGGCAAACGCCTGCTCGAACGGCTGCGGCTGCCGCGACAGGTTGATAAACAAAAAGCCCTCCCAACTGGCCGTAGCAGCACTATAGAGCGGGTACTGGCTCTTGTCGAACCCTTCCACTTCATTCATGTGGGGCGCGCCGATGAGCCGGCCATCCAGGCCGTAGGTCCAGGCGTGATAGGGGCATTGAATGGACTGGGGAAAATGACCGCTGTCCGTCGTACAGATTCGCGTCCCCCGGTGCCGGCAGACATTATAGAAAGCCCGCGCCTGCCCATCCTGCCCCCGCACAATCATCAGACTTTCCCGGCCCACCGGCTGCACAAAGTAATCGCCGGGGTTGGGAATTTGTTCCTCGCGCCCCACGCACAGCCAGCGTTCGTAAAAAATGCGCTCCACTTCCCGTTGAAAGACATCCGCCGCCGTGTAGTAATGACCCGGCAGCGTACTGGCCCCCTTAACCGGCGTCAAAAATTGATCCAGCATAACCATCGTGCCCTCCTTAAAAATTGAGAGATTAGAGATTGGAGATTGGCTATCGCTCATCTCCAAATCCCCCATTTGGAGGGGAGTATATTCGGATCGGTAAAACTTGTCAAAATATTGAAATTGCATATCATAATATGAACTTACTGATAAATTACTTTATCCGTTTGTCGTGGTGCGTGGTGCGTGGAATATTTACGCACCACGCACCACGTTTGTCCAGGTTTGACAAAATCAGCCCCCGCCCCTATACTTGGTTCACATTTTGCAGTGCTGTTTCAAATACTGAAATTATGCTAAAGATGCAGGTCAATGAACCCTACCCCGGAACTCAGGCAGTGCTGCGAGCGATTGCGCTGCTCAAAGCTTTTACGGATGAGCAGCCGCAGTTGGGGTTGGCTGAATTGGCGCGCATGGTGGGCTTGAACAAAACAACCGCTTACCGGATGCTCACGGCGCTGGAGAGTCAGGGGTTAGTGGCCCGCAATCCAGCCAATGATACTTATCGCCTGGGGCCGGAAGTCATTTCTCTGGGCGGGCGCGCCCTGCGGGCCAATGATCTGCGCTCGGTCAGCCGGGCTGAGCTGGAAGGGCTGGCCCGCGCCACCGGCGAAGCGGCGACGCTGGAGACTCTGGTCGGGTTGGAGGTGCTGGTGCTGGACGACGTTTCCGGGGCGCACCTGATTGGCGCGACGCAGTACATCGGCGCGCGCTGGCCGGCGCACGCCACCTCGACGGGCAAAGCGCTGCTGGCTTTTTTGCCGGATGCTGACCTGGAAGCAGTCCTGTCCGCTCCCCTGGCTCAGGTAACCGCCCAAACCATCACCGTCCCGGAAGATTTACGTCGAGAATTGGCTGCCGTCCGGGAGCAGGGTTATGCCCGTGCCGTCGAAGAACTGGAAGCAGGGTTTTCGGCTATCGGCGCGCCCGTCCGCAACCACGATGGGCAGGTGGTGGCTGCGCTCAGCCTCAACGGCCCCAGTGCCCGTTTGACCCCGGAGCGGCTGGGCGAGATCGCCCCGCTGGTGGTCGAAGCCGCCGGACGGGTTTCGGAGCAGTTAGGATACAAAATCTGAGGCGAGGCGACGACGCGAGGAGAAGAGCTTTCGCGTCATCATGTCATCGCCTCATCGCCTCATCATATAGAAAGGATCTGCCTATGCCTATCCCTACCCCCTTTCACAGCCGCACCTCGGCTCTGTGCGAGAGCTACGAGTGGCGCAACTGGTCTGGTTATCTGTCGGCCGTTTGTACGAGCCGTCGCACGAGCGCGAGTATTACGCGGTGCGTAACTCAGCCGCCTGTTTGACGTGTCCCCCTTATTCAAATATGAGATCAGCGGCCCCGACGCCGCCCGGCTGGTCAACCGAATCATTACCCGCGATGTCAACAAATGCGCGGTCGGCCAGGTTTATTACACGCCCTGGTGCGATGAAGCCGGCAAGGTGATTGACGACGGCACGGTGGCACGCCTGGACGACAATCATTTTCGGATCACTTCTGCCGATGCCAGTCTGTTCTGGTTTAATGACTGCGCCTACGGGATGGATGTGACCATCACCGACGTGTCCAGCGAGCTGGCCGCGCTGGCTTTGCAGGGTCCCAACGCCCGCAAAATTCTTAAGGAGTTTATTAAAGGCGCAGATTTGGACAGCCTGAAGTATTTCCGTCTGGCCGAAGGTAAGTTCGACCAACACCCCATTACCATCACTCGCACCGGCTACACCGGCGATTTGGGCTACGAGCTGTGGGTGTCGGCCAGGCACGCCGAACGGCTGTGGGATATGTTGATGGAAAAAGGCCAGGGTTACGGCATCACCCCCGCCGGGATTATCGCCCTGGATATTGTCCGGGTGGAGGCGGGGCTGTTGATGATCGAGGTGGATTACATCTCGGCGCACAAGGCCCTGATTGAAGCCCAAAATCAACCCCATTTGAATTGGGTTTGGCTGGGCCGTGGCGCTGGATAAAGGCGACTTTTTGGGCCGCCGGGCGCTGCTGGCCGAGAAAAAGAACGGGGCCAAATGGGCCTTTGTCGGCCTGGATATTGATTGGCCCGCCCTGGAAAAGCTGTATGCTCCGGTCGGCTTGACCCCTCGGCTGGCGGGACGGACCTCACGGGTGGCGGTGCCGGTTTACAGCAAGAACGGCAAGCAAGTGGGCCAGGCGACCAGCAGCACTTTCTCCCCGATTCTTAAAAAGTACATCGCCCTGGCCACCGTTGAGAGCCAATACGCCGCGCTCGGTACGCCGGTTAATATGGAAGTGACGGTCGAATTCGCCCGCAAGCAGGCCCCGGCCACGGTGGTAAAAATGCCGTTTTATGAGCCGGAGCGGAAGAAGGCGTAAGAGCAGGCGGGGGAGCAGAGGCGCAGGGGAGCAGGGGAGAAATGGAAAAGAAGCCAATACGAAGCCATCGAGAGTTGGAGGTGTACAAGATGGCTTTTGAAGCGGCGATGAAGATTTTTGAGCTATCCAAAAGTTTCCCTGCTGAAGAACGTTATTCGCTCACCGATCAAATCCGGCGTTCCTCTCGCTCTGTCTGTGCTAATCTGACCGAAGCCTGGCGAAAGCGTCGTTATGAAGGCGCATTTTGATCAAATTGAGTGATGCCGAGGCAGAGACTGCTGAAACACAGACCTGGCTTGAATTTGCGGTAAAGTGCAATTATCTACCTGCTGAAATCGGTCGAGAGTTATATCAAACTTATGACCAAATATTGGGTAAACTGGTAAATATGATTAACCATCCAACACCCTGGTTGATGGCTATGAAGACAACCAAATCCTGAAGCGCAGCTTGAGCGGGCATATATCTCTCCTCTGCCCCTTTGCTCCCCCGCTCCCCTGCGCAATGTCGAAAGGACACTCTGAATGGCACAAAAATACGATGCAATCATTATTGGCGGTGGGCATAACGGGCTGGTCAATGCTGCGTACCTGGCTAAAGCCGGAAAGAAAGTGCTGGTGCTGGAGCGCCGCCATTTGGTCGGCGGGGCGACGGTGACGGAAGAGGTTTTTCCGGGGTTTAAATTCACCGTCTTTTCTTATGTGGTCAGTATTCTGCGGCCCGAAATTATCCGCGATTTAAATTTGCCCAAGCACGGGCTGACCATTCTGCCCCTGGAAAGCACCCTGACCCCGCTGCCCAACGGCGATTATCTCTACCGTGACGGCGACCATTTCCGCACCCTGCGCGACATCGCCCGCCACTCCCCCCGCGACGCCGCCGCCTACGACGACTACGCCCGCTGGATGTACCACATGGCCAAGGCGGTCAAATACATGCTCGGTATCATCCCGCCCGACCCGACCACGCTTAATCCCAAGGATTTGGGCGGGCTGGCAGCGCTGGGCACGCATATTGCCAACCTGGGACCGGAACAAATTTATATGCTCGGCAAGCTGATGACCATGAGTTCCGCCGACTTTCTGGAGGAATGGTTTGAAAGCGACCCGCTCAAGGCGACTATGTCGGCCAGCGGGATCATCGGCACCTATTTAGGGCCGCGCTCGCCGGGAACGGCTTATGTGTTACTGCACCATTACATGGGCGAGATTGACGGTTCCTTCCGGGCCTGGGGCTTCCAAAAAGGCGGCACCGGCGCGATTGCCGAGACCATTGCCAGCGCGGCCCGCTCCTTTGGGGTGGAGATTCGGCTCAACACGCCGGTCAAGCAGGTTCTCATGAAAAATGGCCGGGCCAGCGGAGTGGTCCTGGAAAACGGCGACGAACTGGAAGCCAGGTATGTTGTCTCCAGCCTCGACCCCAAGCGCACCTTCCTCGATTTGCTTGAGCCGGGCTATCTGCCGGAAGAGCAACTGGCCTACATCCGCAAATTCAATATTCGCGGCTCGTCAGGCAAAGTGAATCTGGCTCTCGACGCGCTGCCCAACCTGACCTGTATGCCCGGCGTGGGGCCGCATCTGCGCGGGGCCATTTCGATCAGCCCCAGCGTGGATTACCTCGAACGGGCCTACGACGACGCCAAGTACGGCAATTTCTCGCAGAAGCCGTACATTGATATGATTATTCCTTCGATGATTGACCCGGATATGGCTCCGCCCGGCAAACACGTGATGTCCTGCTTTGTGCAGTACGCGCCGTACAAGCTGCGCGAAGGCACCTGGGAGGAAAAGCGGGAAGCCTTCGGCGATACGGTGATAGATACCCTGTCGGAGTATATTCCCAATTTGAAGGACATTATTCTGTACCGCCAGGTAATGACCCCGTGGGACATGGAGCAGATCACCGGCCTGTCACAGGGGAATATCTTCCAGGGCGAGTTGAGCCTGTCGCAGCTCTTTTTCCTGCGCCCGGCCCCCGGCCTGGCCCAGTACCGCACCCCGGTCAAGGGGTACTGGCAATGCGGCTCCGGCACTCACCCCGGCGGCGGCATCACCGGCGCACCGGGCCGGTTGGCAGCGTTGGAGATTCTGAAGGATTGGAAGTAATCTCTTGCTTGCGTCACCGGCCTATGCTACCATAATTCTATGCCAGGAGGTGAATAATGTCTATTAATGTGCCGATTGAGACAGCCAAACATAATCTTGAGAATTTGTTGGGGCAACTTCATCCAGGAGAGACGATGACGCTTATTGGGTCTGAAGGTATGCCGGTGGCGATTGTAGTTTCCTTAAAACCAACGCAGGAGGCCGAAACTGAATCTATCTCCGATTGGGAAGCGGAATGGGAAGCACTGGCCGAAGAGATAGGTCGCGCCTGGCAGGGTGATAAAAGTGCAGTAGAAATTTTGGTTGAGATGCGGCGATGAACTGCACGATTGATGCCAGCGTCTTTGTGGCCGCAGGTCGGGCTCCTGAACCCCATCACAAAGCCAGCATTCGGTTTTTGCGACAAATCAGAGAGCAAGGCGTGGAAGTCTTTTGCCCAACCCTGGTTTTAACTGAGTGTGCGGCAGCGGTGGCCCGGCAAACCGGGAAGCCGGTTTTGGCTGAGAGAGTAATCGCGTTACTTGATCGCTGGCCTAACTTGCGCTTAATTCCACTCGATGAGGCTTTAGCTCGCCAGGGAGCACAAATTGCGATTACTCACCGGCTACGAGGCTCGGATGCAGTTTATGTTGCAGTAGCCAAGCTATTTCAAGCCACACTCATTGCCTGGGATGCTGAAATATTAGAACGTGTTCCACCAGGGCTTCTTCTAACTCTCACGCCTACCGAATGGATGGAGCAGTTGGAAAATGGTATATAAGATTTGGTGGGGGCTTTGGAAATACTCAAAGACCTGAAAGCGCTGCCCGAGACATTGCGCGAGTTGGCTATTCGGACGCTGACCACCTCGCCGGTTGATGAGTTTCTTAAGCTCTCTTATTTTCAAGCCTCGCCCACCAAGCGAGTGCCGTTTACGTATGTCGAGCCGTCTCGATTGGCTATGGCAGTTTGACTAGTGGGTCGTTTGTCACGGGCATAGCCATTGTTCTCCCTAAAGAATGGCTACAAGCATCACAAGTGACCCACTAGAGCATCGCCAACACACTTAGATAGTTAATGGCTATGGAAATTCTCAATGACAATAAAGTGGTGCGGGATTTGAGGTAAATTAACAGGGTGGGTGACCATCAAAAAAGGTGAGGAAAAATGCTCAGAATGTACCAAAGAAAAACTATGGTGCAAAAAATGTGGAAGATTTATAGAGGTATCTGTAATCAGTAAGGTCAAAATTTGCCCGCTTTGTAAAACAAGATCCATAGTTAGTGCAGATAGGCTTAAGAGGGAACCTGTCCCCCTAAAAACTCCTAAAAAAAAGTTCACCCCACCCTCAAATGAAAAACAAAAGAGATTAAAACGACACGATAATATTAGTTATGAGATACCCAATATTGAATCTGGGACAATAGAAGTTAAGATAATTGAGTTTACTGAGTCAACTGAGCAATATCCAACAGTTGTTGCTACAGATAATATTGAAACCCAAACAACTCGTAGACAGGGGCAAGACATTGTAAGGGAATTAACTCTTGAAAACTATGGTTATCAATGCGCACTTTGTGATGTTTCTGATGAACAACTCCTTGTTGTAAGTCATATTTCAAGATGGGCAGATGATCATGAGGCTCGCGGAAATTTATCGAACGTGATTTGCTTATGTAAATTCCATGACTCTCTTTTTGAAGACGGCTACCTATCTTTGTCTGATGATTACAAAGTCTTGAAAAATCAGGTGGTTCAAGCGAAACTATCAATTTACTACTAAAAGCGACAAATACATTTAGATTACCAAAAGCTAACTTTCCTAAAACTGAATTCTTACTAAAACACCGGTTGAGAACAGGCTTTGAAAAGACAACTAATAGGATTTATTTAAATATTGATTGGAAGGATGACAAGATGAACTTTCAACGCATCACCACCAACCCTGAAATTTGCGGCGGCAAGCCCTGTATTCGCGGGTTGCGCTTTCCGGTGTCGCGGCTGTTGGGGCTGCTGGCTTCCGGTGAAACAGCAGAATCAATTTTGAAATCATATCCTTACCTGGAACCGGAAGACATTCAGGAAGCGTTGCAATATGCAGCCCTCCTGGCCGATGAGCAAGTCATCGAATTTGCCTGATGAAAGCTCTGCTGGATATGCCGGTTTCGGCGCAGCTGCTTGATGTCCTCGACACCTACGGGCACGAAGGCGTCCATGCCCACCAACTTGGGCTACAACGCGCCGCAGACAGCGAATTGTTAGAGTTAGCGCGTCGGGAAGGCCGAGTAGTTATCACCGCAGATTGGATTTTCCCCGTCTTTTGGTGCTCAGTTCGGCAACAGGGCCGGGCCTGATTTTATTTCGAGGCGGCAATTATTCAGATAGCGAAATGTGCAATTTGTTGGAGCGTGTACTGAAAGAAGTGCAGCCAGAAGTTTTGAAAAACTCTATCTGTGTTGTGGACAAAAAACGGATTCGAGTTACCCAATTACCACTCAATCGTACCCCATAAAGACGCAACTCATTGCCCATAGCACTCAAGTATAAAGGTAAAAAATATGAAAAACTCTCAATTTGATACAATCATCATCGGCGGCGGCCACAACGGCCTGGTAACGGCGGCTTATCTGGCCAAGGCCGGCAAAAAAGTGCTGGTACTGGAACGGCGCGACACGCTGGGTGGCGCGGCGGCGACCGAAGAAATCTGGCCCGGTTTCAAAATTAATACCGGCGCGTCCGATGTGGGCATGGTCCGCCCGGAAATTATCGCCGAGTTGGGACTGCGCCAGCACGGCCTGGACTTCATCGAAAGTCCGGTGACGGCCTTTGCGCCTCAGCCCGACGGCCCAG
>JAAUSP010000281.1 GCA_012032575.1 Anaerolineales bacterium
CGATGCCAACGGTGCGCACCTGATTACCAGTGATGTTGACCCGCGCGACCAGCCTTTTCTCACCGGCGAACGCACCCCCGAAGGCTTCTTCCGCATGCGTGGCGGGCTGGACGCGGCCATTGCCCGCGGGGTATCCTATGCCCCCTATGCCGACCTGGTCTGGTGCGAAACTGCCCATCCCGACCTGGCCGAAGCCCGGCGCTTTGCCGAAACCGTTCACGCCCAGTATCCGGGCAAATTGCTGGCCTACAACTGCTCGCCCTCCTTCAACTGGAAGCGCCACCTGGACGATGCGACCATTGCCAAATTCCAGCGCGAACTGGGCGCGATGGGCTACAAATTCCAGTTCATTACCCTGGCCGGCTTCCACGCCTTGAACTATTCGATGTTCGAACTGGCCCGCGCTTATCGCGATGAAGATATGACCGCCTACGTGCGCTTGCAGGAAGAAGAATTTGCCCACGAAGCGGAAGGCTACACCGCCGTCAAACACCAGCGCGAAGTCGGCACCGGCTATTTCGACCTGGTGGCCGAGGCTGTTGCGGGCGGGATGTCCTCTACCACCGCCCTGAGCGGCTCCACCGAAGCCGAACAGTTTGCCGTACCGGCGCATTAATTCCCTTTACAAACCAAACCGGCCCGCCTTGAGGCGGGCCGTTTTTGATTCCACAAATGGTGTAAGTTAGAACAGAATCTGGTAACTATTGACCCTTCATGTCATTTCGAGGCTGAAAGCCGAGAAATCTTTGAGGTCGTTGCCTTGCAAACCACGAATTAGAAGATTTCTCGCTCCCTGCGTAGCGTGTCGCTCGAAATGACATCTCAAAAATTCTGCTCTTTTATCGCTGCGCCAGATCGTAATCCGTATAATAATCTTTTTGGACCGTCTGCCCCTCAAATACATCAAAATTCAATACCCGCGAGTCGAGCCACTGGCCGGTGGGGGTGTGGACCATGCATTGATAGCGGCCCGGGGCCAGGGCCAACTCGTACTGCTGATAGGGTGGGATCACCTGCGAGGCGCTGGTGGGGCCGGTCAAATCTATGATCAAATCGTAGCCGGTGGGGTTGTGAAAAACCAGCAAGCCCGCTCCGGCAGGGATGACCGGCTGCGGGGGCTTGACCCAGCGCCGCCGGTTGAACCACCACCGCCGGTTGAGATGGGGCCGAAGTCGGCAAAACGGGCGGCGTCGGGCTGATGATGACCGGTGCGGGGGTAGCGGCCGGCGGGCGCTGGCCGATGGGGGTGGAGGTGACGGTGGGTAAAGTATCGGCCAGATGGGTGCGGAGCACGGTCGGCGTGGGCGTGACCACCAGGGTGAGGGAGTCGCCTTCGGTTTCCAGCTCGCTCAGGCTGATGAGCCGGGGGGTGCTGGTCGGGCTGACCGCAGGCGGAACCGTCACCGGCGCGGCGGTGCCCCGATCAGCCTTAACCTGTTGGCTCAGCCCCAACTGATACCCCACCCAAACCAACGCGGCGGCGATGACAAAGATAACCAGCCCGGCGCTGAAAGCGTAGCTCAACCACTTTCTGAGCACCTGGGCCGAATTGGGCCGCACCGGCTCAAAGCCGTGGGTGGGGAAATTTTTGGGCAGCGTACAGGCCACCGCCAGCGCCCGCGCAAATTCCGCGCCGGTGTTGTAGCGCAGTTCCAACCCTTTCGACAGCATCCGCCCGACCACCTCGCTGACGGCCACCGAGATGCCGGGGTTGAGGCGGTACAGCGGACGGGGCTGCTGGTAAGCCTGGTCGTGCAGCACCGCCGACGGGCTGCCGGTAAAGGGCGGCTTGCCGGCCAGCATTTGATAGCTCAAAATCCCCAGGGCGTACAAATCGGATTGGCGGCTTGGCCCTGGCCGCGCACCCGCTCCGGGGCCATGGTTTCGGGCTGGCTCATGGTATCGTTTTGTTTCAGCACGTTGAGGCCAAACAAAGCCTGGGTCTGGCCGAAGTCGGCCACCCAGACCCGGTCATCCGGGCCGAGAAAAACGCAGTGGGCCGACAAATTGCCGTGCGTAATAGATTTTGGTGGGCGTAATCCAGGGCCGAGGCAATCTGGCGGGCGATAAACTGCATGCGCTGCGGGGCCAGGCTGCCTTCGGTGTGGAGCACCTGGGCCAGCGGCGTGGCCCGGACAAAATCCTGCACCCAGTAGAGCCGCTCGCCTTCCTGGCCGGCTTCATAACTGCGGACGATGTTGGGATGCTCCAGTTTAGCCATCTGTTGGGCGGCCAATTTGAACCGCCGGGCCAAAAATTCATCCGCCGCCAGCAGCGGGGATAGCACCTTCACGATCACCGGCGCGCCGTCGGTCTGGCGCTCGGCGCGGTAAACGGTCATGATGTCATTCTGGCTGAGTTCTTCAACCAGGGTATAAGCTTCCAGTTGTAAGTCACCTGAGGTATTCATTTTTACTCCATCGAGGCCAATAGTGCGGGGTTTTGTACTGATTTATACGAGGGTTAGAGGGGTTTCCTTCAATGGAACAAACTTATTGAGGTTATTCGTTAGTATTAGGGGGACGAATTCTAAGCCGATTAGGATCCACAGTAACAATTGCCCCAGACTGTAAATCATGACCATAAAGAGCTAAAACTCGCAGACAAACTGAGGCTTGTTGTCTGGCTGAAAAATTTACCAAACGAATAATGCCAAAGTGAGGTTTACCGTGGACAATGGCTAACTCTCCAAAATCCTTGTCCAGGGTTACTAATATTCGTTCTTCTTGAAATGCAAAGTTTAAAATTTCCTCATCACCGGGGTCCTCCGGCCAATCTCCAGTCCATAAAACATCATGGCCGGCTGCCTGAAGTTCATGACATGATCCCCCCCAGACACACGTATCTAAAAGGAGTCTCATACAGCCGCATCTACAACCAATGGCTCAATTCGTTCATGCCCTACCAATCTACGGGCATAAACCAAACACGCCTGAATATCTTGCAATTCAAGCCAGGGATACCCTTCAAGAATTGTTTCAGGGGTGTCGCCGGCGGCCATCATTCCCAAAACGTGCTCAACTGCCAGGCGGCGTCCCCGGATAATCGGCTTGCCGCCAAAGATTTTGGGGTTGACGGTTATTCTTTCCAACAGCTTTGTCTCATTCATAAAAATCTCCCCAAACCAATTGAGTCTAATGATTCCGAATATCTGAAATTATAACACCGACTGAAATACACATCAATAAGACCAGCAAAAATAAAAGAGGATGAGGCAAAATGCCCCACCCTCTTTTATAAACGACAGCGAATAACTCTATTTCTTCCCCGGCTTGATATTCTGATTCATCCGGAAGAAATTCGTCGGGTCGTACTTGGTTTTCAAGGCGACCAACCGTTCGTAGTTGGCCCGATACGACTCGCGGACGGCGGCTTCACCTTCATGGCCCATGAAGTTCACATAGAGACCCTGGCTGGCGAAGGGCTGCATGCGGGCCAGCGACTCCTGCGCCCAGGCGACGTGCGGCTCGGCGGGGCCTTCTTCCCAGGCGGCGGCATTGACCACCGAGTAATGCGGCTCGCGCAAGGCAAAGGCGGTGGCGTCGGGGGCCACACGGGTGGCCGCGCCGTGGATGTCGTGAATGACGATGACGCTGAAAGGCGAACTCTTCTGTTCGGCACAGGCGATGAGTGCTTTGAGGGCGTCGTCGCCGGGCTGCTTGAGCGAGTAAGCGGTGTCGGCATAGTGACGGCCATCCGGGGCGGTCGGGTCGAGCGAAGCGATCAGCTCGGTGTAATTCATGGGCCGGATCATATCCACGATGGCCGGGCCAAGCCGGCGCAGCGGGGCCAAAGCTCGTTCCCCGGCGGCCAGGTCGTCGCCGCTGTAGCAAACGGTAACGGCTATGGCCGGGCCGATGTTGGGAATAGTAGCCAGGGCGGCGTAAGGCGATCACTTCATCCGGGGCAGCGCTGGTATATTCAAAATAGCCGCGCAGCACGTCGAGCGACAGGGATAGAGGATGGTCCCGCCCAAAACCTGGCCCATGGGGTGAAGCTGATATTCGATGGCTGTGACCACGCCAAAGTTGCCGCCGCCGCCACGCAATCCCCAGAACAGGTCGCTGTTTTCCTCGGCGCTGGCTTTGAGCAGCCGCCCATCGGCGGTGACGACTTCAAAGGAGAGCACGTTGTCAATGGCCAGGCCAAAGCGGCCGGTCAGCCAGCCGATGCCGCCGCCCAGGGTCATCCCGGCAATGCCGGTGCCGGAGCACGTGCCGGTGGGGATCAGCAAGCCGTACGGTTCCAAGATGCGGGTAAATTCGCCAATGGTCAGGCCGGGTTCGGCGCGGGCAATCCGCCGGGCCGCATCAACCTGGACCCGTTTCATCTGGGAGAGGTCAATCACCAGGCCGTCGTCAACCAGGGCCAGACCGACGCCATTATGACCGCCGGCCCGAACTGAGACCGGCAGACTGTGGCTGCGGGCAAAATTGACCGCCAGAACCACATCCTGGGCCGTCTGGCTGCGGACAATGAGGGCCGGGTGCTTGTCAACCGCGCCGTTCCAAAGCTGGCGGGCCTGGTCGTAGCCGGCGTCACCGCGGCGGATCAACTGGCCGCGCAGGCCAACGTTCAATTCCTGTAAAGCCAGCGCTCCAATCGAGAGGGTATCAGCAATGGGCAAGGTGTTTACATCTGCAAACATAGGTTTTCTCCTTAAGAAAGAAATAATTTTAGGGTTGGATGCCGTTGAGGAAAAGTTTCTCGAACGGCGGCTCAAAGCCTGTCTGGGAAAATCATCTTTGAGCATCTGCATATTTGATTTCAGTTTACCCCGGCTGCGTCCGAGAAACGTTACCAACAGCGTTACCAAATTCGACTAAAATACCCGGCCTGTAACATTTGCTTTCAAAATTAGAGTCCAAAGCTTGCTTTGGACTCCGTTTTCATTTATAGAGTCCATTCCCCTAACATCAACAGAGGGCAGATCATCCGACCTGCCCTCTGGGGTTATGACGTATTCACTTGTTTGGCTGCGTTTATTTTATACTGAACGGCCTGACCTTCAGCCAATTTGATCAGGGCCAGTTCATGAACCGGCTCGCCCTGGTTGACAATAATTGTTACAAGGAACGTTACGATTTAATTTAAGTTTTATCGCCCGTTACGAAATCCGCCAATTTCACTCCAAAAAAGGCGGCCACTGCGGCGGCCTGCCCTTCGACGGCTGCCCGGACGTATTCAGGCCAGGGACCAATCGGAAAGACTGACACCACCAGGTCACTCCCCTGCCAGTCGTAGCGCCATGTACCCACAATGCGCCCGTTATCAAGCACCGTCCCCTCGATGTGCCCGGCGGGCCGCCAGACCCGGCTGTAATGGGCCGGGTCTACAATCCAGCTTTTATCCTTCAGGCCCAACAGCAGCGGGTCAAAGCGGTACAACAGACGCACCGGCCACGCTTCGGGTGGCGGGGGAGTTTCGTGCAAAGCGGACAGGTCGGCCCGCAGCGTCAGCAGCGTTTGTCCAGCGGTTTCAATTTCGGCGACTTCATTACCCAAAGCGGCCAGCCAGCCCCGCGCCTTGCTCACGCTGGTTCCGCGCCAATAGGCCAAATCCTGCATGGTTGCGGGTCCGTAGGCAGCCAGATAGCGCCGGGCCAGTTCGATATTGGCCTCGTCCGAAGGGGGCGGGTTCCAGGCCAAACCGGGCAGCCAGTATTCACGGTGGGCAAAGCGGCCTTCATTGCCGGTCTGCCCGGCGTGACAGGCATGCCCCTCGCGTACCAGGCTGGCAAAGATACCGCCCCAGGAGGAGAAATGTTCATCGTCCAGGCCAAAGTCGGCAGAGCGGAGGTCGCTGCGGCTGAGCGTACCCCGTTCGCGGAGTAGGTCGGCCAGGCGGACGATGGTGGCCCGATAAGCATCCACATCCGCCCCGTTTTTGACCGCCTGGCGCTCCCACCAGGTGGTCTGGCCGGTCAACGCACCGTGAAGCAGAGGCCACTCGACGCTGGGGTAGAGGTGCAGGGTGTGGCGCTGGCCCCACAGTTTGACCAGGGAGCGCTGCCGGTGTAATAATTCATCAAAGCGTTGATGGGTCAGTCCGGTGGCCCGGTTCCACAAGGACAGGCCGGCGGCGGGCAAAATCTGGGCTTGCACACCGGCCAGGGCGCTGGCGGCCTGCTCCGGCGAGTCAAACGGCGCTACCAACCCGGAACGGCGCAGGCGAAACCAGCGGAGTTGATCGGCTGAAAGAGTCATAATAATGGTCAATAATCAATGGTCAATAATCAATGGTCAATGAATCGTTGACCATTGACCATTGACCGTTAGCTGTTGATTATTTGATTTGCTGTTCCGCCAGGGCGATGGCCCCCAGCACCCCGGCGCGATTGCCCAGGCCGGGCGGCACGATGTATTGGTCAATTCGCTCCAAAATCTCCGGCGACTGAACGTAGCCGTTGAGCAGTTCTACCGTTTTGCGGCGCACCAGCGGGAACAGGTGAGCCTGATCCATCACCCCGCCGCCCAAAATAATTCGCTGCGGCGAGAGGGTGCAGATGAAGTTGACCAGCCCGTAGGCCAGATAATGGGCCTCGATCTCCCAGGCCGGGTGATCCAGCGGCAGTGTTTCGGCCCGCTGACCCCAACGGCTTGCAAGGCCGGTCCGGCCGCCATCCCTTCCAGGCAGTCGCCGTGAAAAGGGCACGCGCCGGGATAAGGATCGTCGGGGTGGCGGGGCAGGCGGACATGGCCCATTTCGGGGTGGATCAGGCCGTGCATCAACTGGCCGCCCACCAGCCCGCCGCCGCCCAGGCCGGTGCCGATGGTCAGGTAAATAAAGGTGTCCAGCCCCAGCGCCGCGCCCCAACGATGTTCGCCCAGCGCCGCGCCGTTGACATCCGTATCAAATCCAACCGGGACATCGAGGGCGCGGCCAATCGTCCCGGCCAAATCAGCATTGGCCCAATGGGGTTTGGGCGTGGTGGTGATGTAGCCAAAGGTGGGCGAGGCTGGATTGGGGTCCACCGGCCCAAACGAAGCAATACCGATAGCCGCCAACGGTTCTTTTTCGGCTTGCTCCTTAAAAAAGGCAATCGCCCGACTGATCGTTTCTTCGGGGGTGGTGGTCGGGAAACGGGTTTCGGCCCGGAAATCGTCCGGCCCCGTGCCGACCGCACAGACAAATTTCGTACCGCCTGCTTCGATACCGCCTAAAAGTGGCATAGTTGAACCTCCATCTAAGGTAATTGGATGAGTCGCTCAATCTCGATTAGCACAGCAGCCAGGTCAGGGGCAGATGAGGGAATAATCTGGTCCTGAGTGCCTTCGTGTTTATGATGAGGATAGGTGGGCAAGTTAAGTTTTTTGTGATGCCCGGTGTTATCGTAACGAAAAACGAGGGTTTTGGTGGCGCTCATGTATTGATAAACGTACATGAGACGATTTATATGGGTTTCAACATCTACAAATTCCCGCAGATGAAGGGTTGAGCCATCGGCAAAATAGAGTTCACCGTGGGCAAAACCTGCATGAGTTCCCCGTTTATCATAAGTAATGTTCGATGATTGTACGATCAAACAGGTCTCCACGGTTTCACGAATCTGTTGGAAGTAGAGTTCAATTCGCAAACTGAATCCCTTGCAAAATATCTATTTTTTCGCGCAACTTCTCCAACAGCCGATACTCACCAATCCATTCGGCAAAATCCAGTGACTCTTCAAATTCATCAGCCTCATAACGCGCAATGAATTCAAGCGTGGATAAGTGGTATTGGGTTTCAAATCCGGTCAACCGCTGTTCCGTTCGCTGAACGCCAGCCTGCAGCAAACGCAGTTCATTGGCCAGGGCCGCCTCAACCAACGGTTTCAAAGGACGTTGATGAGTGGAAACAAGGGTTAATTCAGTCATACAGCCTCTCTTTCACCCTTTGATTATACTAATCTTCAGAAGCAGGGGCAAGTATATTTTAGCCGGTCTTCCAAAACTTTAAACAGCAAAATCTGGCTACACTAGCGATTGGCTGTCGCATGTAGTTTTTGCAAACTCCGCACTTCCAGCGACTCCTCAGCTAACAATTTGATGCCGTTAACCGCCGCCTGAGCCGCCGTAAGAGTGGTGATCAGCGGAATTCCCAGACGGGCCGACTCCTGCCGGATGAGCCGTCCATCTGAAAAGGAAGTGGACCCCAGGGGGGTGTTAATCAGCAGGGCTATTTCGCCGGTTCGCAGCATGTCCAGAATATGCGGCTCGCCCTCGCCGACCTTGTTGACCGCCTGCACTTTGACCCCCACCCGGCGCAGCATGGCGGCGGTGCCGTGCGTCGCCACCAGTCGAAAGCCCAGGCGCGACAAATCCCGGCCAATTTTCAGCGCGGCGCTTTTGTCAAAATCGTTGACGCTGATAAAGACCGCGCCATCATCGGGGTGGGGCAGGCGGTCGCCCACGGCCATTTCGGCTTTGGCAAAGGCGGCCCCAAAACGGCGGGCGTGACCCATCACCTCGCCGGTGGAGCGCATCTCCGGGCCGAGCACGGCGTCCACCCCGCTGAATTTGTGGAAGGGCAGCACCGCCTCTTTGACAAAAAAGCCCTGAACTTCCGGCTGCTGGATAAAGCCAATCCCGGCCAGAGTCTCGCCGGCCATCACCCGCGCCGCGATTTTGGCCAGGGGCACATTGGTGGCCTTGCTGACAAAAGGGACCGTCCGGCTGGCCCGTGGATTGACTTCCAGCACATAAACCACGTCGTCTTTGATGGCGTACTGGACGTTCATCAGCCCGCGCACGCCCAAAGCCTGACCAAGCTGCTCGGTGTAATCGCGGATGATACTCTGATGGTAGGCGCTGATTTTGTAAGGTGGCAGCACGCAGGCGCTATCGCCGCTGTGGACGCCGGCCTCTTCGATGTGCTGCATGATGCCGCCGATAACGACGCGGGGGACCTCACCCCCCGGCCCCCTCTCCTGAGAGGAGAGGGGGAGCGAAGAGGAGAGGGGGGGCGAGCCGTAATCGGCGACGGCGTCCACGTCTACCTCGAAGGCGTCTTCGAGGTAATAATCTATCAGGATGGGTTTGCCGGGGGCGGCGGCAATGGCTTCGGCCAGATAGTCGGCCAAAGCGCTTTCGGTATAAACGACAGCCATCGCCCGGCCGCCCAGCACATACGAGGGCCGCACCAGAACGGGATAACCAATAGTGGCAGCGACAGCCTGAGCTTCGGCCAGATTGGCGGCGATACCGTTGGGCGGGCGGTCAATACCCAGGCGGCTCAACAGCGCCTCGAACTGCTCCCGGTCCTCGGCCATCGCAATCGCCGCCGGTGACGTGCCCCAGATGGGCACACCCGCCGCGGCCAGTCCCTCGGCCAGGTTGAGCGGGGTCTGCCCGCCAAACTGCACAATCACCCCGTCGGGCTGCTCGACATCCACGATGTTGAGCACATCTTCCAGGGTGAGCG
>JAAUSP010000282.1 GCA_012032575.1 Anaerolineales bacterium
GAAAAAATTTAACAACAAAAACCAATGGGGTCACGCCTCGGCGCTTTGTGAAGCTGGCCAATCCACAACTGGCCGATTTGATCAGCGCCAAAATCGGCGATACCTGGCTGAACAATCTGGAACAACTGCAAGAGTTGGAAACTTACGCCGATGATGCGCAATTTTGCCAGGCCTGGCGGCAGGTGAAACGGGCCAACAAGCAAAGGCTGGCCGATTACATCCTCAAACAACAAGGCATAACCATCAACTCCGATTCTATGTTTGATGTTATGGTCAAACGGCTGCATGAGTATAAGCGGCAGCATCTCAAGGCGCTGCATATCATCACCCTGTATAACCGGCTCAAAGCCAACCCCAACCTCGACATCGTCCCGCGCACCTTTATCTTTGGGGCCAAGGCCGCGCCGGGCTATTTTATGGCCAAACGGGTCATCAAACTCATCAACGCCATTGGCGAGGTGGTCAATCACGATCCAGCCATTGGCGACCGGCTGAAGGTGATCTTTTTAGCCAATTTCAATGTAAATCTGGGCCAGCAGGTCTATCCGGCGGCAGATCTTTCGGAGCAAATCTCCCTGGCCGGCAAGGAAGCTTCGGGCACCGGAAATATGAAATTCGCCCTGAATGGGGCTGTAACCATCGGCACGCTGGATGGGGCCAATGTTGAAATCCGCGAGCGTGTAGGGGCTGACAACTTTTTCCTGTTTGGCCTGACGGCTGAGGACGTGCTGCGCTTAAAGGAACGGGGCTACAACCCTCTGGATTATTACCACCACCAGCCAGAACTAAAACAGGCTATTGACCAAATTGCGTCCGGTTATTTCTCTCATGGGGATGCCGACATCTTCAGGCCGCTGGTTGACGCCTGGCTCTATCACGATGAATATATGGCCTTGATTGATTATCAAGCCTATATCGCCAGCCAGGATGAAGTGGACCGCGCCTATCGTGAGACCGACCACTGGACCCGGATGTCAATCCTTAACGTCGCCCGGAGTGGCTTCTTCTCCTCAGATCGAACCATTCACCAATATTGCGAAGAAATCTGGCGAGTTAAGCCGGTTCGGGTTTCTGACGAACTATAATGGATTGTTGCTCCGTTTTGCCTTAAATTTGTTTAAGACCGACAATATCGCAATTCGCTAAAAGGTTGAAGGATTGGATTAAGCGGTCTCCAATCCTCCAACCTGCCAAATTGACCTGTAAATCACCATTAATCTGCGCCCCCTTGACCTGAGCGTTGCGCCCCTGCTTGATCTGAACGCTGCCACCCACCACCGTGCTCAGCACGACAACTTTGGCATGCCCTTCGGTCTGAATGTTGCCGTCAATTTTGGCCCCATCAGTTTTCAATTGAGCGCCGGTTTTGACAATCACGTTACCTTCAACACGGGTTCCGTTCAGGGTACAACTGGCCCCATCGGGCACCACCACATTATCACGGGTAACTTTGCCCAGCGTACCCCGGCACACAAAATCATCCGCCGACGCCGGGGAAACATTGCCGACCAATAACAGAACCATAACCAGCAGACTCAAGGCGAACATCAGTTGCTTTTTCATAAGAATTAATCTCCTTACACTAATAATTATTTTCGATTTGTTGGTGAAGGTCTTTGAGCGCGCTTCATCAACCTTCACCCTAACAGAGCCGCCAACCTCTCAGGAAATACATACCGGTCCAAAATTGATTGCATCAATTTTGAAGTTTTTCAAATAACCCCTCATCCTGTATACTGCCAGCCAGAATCGGGAACAGCCAAAGGAGATATGGAACCAACCAACACCGAGTTGATCCAGGGCTGCCGCCGCGGCGACAGCGCCGCCTGGGAAGCACTGCTTGAACGCTACCAACGGCTGGTTTACAGCATCCCCCGCCGGGCCGGCCTGGACGAAGACCGTTCCGCCGAGGTATTCCAGCGGGTGTTTAGTAAACTGGTGGAATATCTGGATCGGATTGAACAACCGGACCGGATTGGGGCCTGGCTGGCAACCACCGCCCGGCACGAAATGTGGCATTTCAACCAGCGGGAAAGTGCTACCCAGCCCTTGAATGTCGGCGATGACTCCGACGACGAAACCACCGCGTTGCCCGATGACGCGCCTCTGCCCGATGAGATCATCTTGCGCCTGGAAGAGCAGCATACCGTGCTGGAGCAGGTGATTGGCCTGATGCGTACCGATGCCAGCGAGGATGCGCCGCCGGCCGTTATTACCCGCGCCCGGCGCTTGTTTCAGCCCCGCGCTGTTCCGGCCCCAACCGGGCGGCGGCGTATTGCGGCTTTGCTGCAATTTGACAGCTTGCAGCGTCCGTTGGCGTTGGGTGTGCGCAGTGGTCAGCCGGCGGCGCGACAACTGCTGCTCAAAGCCGAAAGCTTTGACCTGGACGTGCGCATCACCCCCACCCGTGCCGCCTGGCAGGTCGCCGGACAGGTTCTCGGCCTGGAAGCGAGCGGGCAGGTCGAATTGCAGGGCGATACTGCCACCGTTCAGGCTGATCTGAACGATCTGGGTGAATTCAGCCTGCCCCCCCCGTCCCGTCAGGCAGTTACAATCTCTTGCTTCACCTGGCCGACCTCGACGTGGAACTGCCCACTTTATATATAGGAATATAAGGTGCAGCCAGCAGAACTGGCCCGGATACAGCCCTGGTAGAATTCCTTAATAACAACTTCCACGTTGGCTAATGCTTCTTGATACGAACTTCCATCTGCCATACAGTCCAGCAATTCCAGCACTTCGGCAATAAACGCCTCGTCTTTGTCGCTCCAATGGGGTAGTCAAGAGCGCCCCGGTTTTCTGGCGGCCTCCACCAAAGCCTTTTTCAGTATTTCTGGGCTGGCCGGAACCACCTCTTTATCGTTGACATACAGCTTGCCTTCCCGAACCCCAATCAAAATGTATTGATACGCCTCCGCGCTTTTAGGGTCAGGCTTACGCGCCTCCGAAATAGACCCTTGCCAGGCCAGGCTGATGGCCCGGTCATAACGCTGAGTTTGTTCAAACACGTCGAGGATGCCTTTTCCATCCAATAGAGCTTTCTGCACCTGGCGCAGCAAATTGAGCGCATCCGCCTGGCGCAAAAGATCAGCCGCCTGTTGGACTCGTTGGGCCTGCAAAACACTCAGGTCCACCACTTCTTCGACCGGCTGGCGGCTGGCTTTATCCCGTTCGCGCAGTTGACGGAGTTGGTTTAACCAATCATCGCTCATGGCAAGTATATCCTCTTAAAGTACAGAAATATGTTTGGGACGTGTTGCGTATTGCGTAAATCAAAACAAACGGAACACGCAACACGCAATACGCAACACGTTATCTTATCTTAATTCTGGAACTACTTCAAGCCCCCTTCCTCCAACCTAATCACTTCATCGCCGGGTCACACCCTGTTACCCCCCGGCCCGGCGACTGGCCGAAGGTGCCGGTCCAAACAATCTCATTATTTTGGAACAACTGCATGGCTTTGTCAAAAGGCAGCGTCTCTGCGCCGCCTTCAAAGCGGGCCACCGGGTTTTCGCGGATCAGCACCAGCGAGCCGCCGGTGTATTTGAACAGCACATTATCCTGGCCCATCACAAAATCGCCCGCGTGCGGCCCAATCACATTGCCCTCTTGCAGCGAAATAGTAGGGTTGTTGAGGCCGCCGTGCGAAGCACAGGTAAAACTTTGGGCGTTGTGCAGCACCATTGGGATTTTGTTGAGCACGTCGTTAACTTTGGGGTTATTAATATCGTAAGCCAGCGGCGGAGCTTCGACCACAGGCAAGCTGTTCAGTGAAGACGAGTCAATTTTGACCAGAGCGGCGTCGGCAGTGACCCATACCTGCTCGGCGGCATCCGATTTGACGCGCAGCCACTTGCCGTCTTCGGTTCGGCCAATTACCGTCACCTCGCTGTTGGCCGGAACATTCCCCACAATCGCATAATTGGTGCCCGGCCCGCTGCGCAAATTGACCTTGCTCAGCACTCCGGCCTTGATTTCTACCGTATTGGCCGCGGGCGACGCCTCGACTGCGGGGGTCGCCGGGGCGGGGGTAACACTGCTGCAAGCATTGGTATAAAACAAAACAAGTAAAACGATAATGACAATCAGGGCCACCACAATACCAATATTCTGTTTCTGTTTCATAGGATCCTCCTGAAATACCGATACTGATTTTTAGAAAAGTCTGAGGCTGAAGGTGATTTCTATGAGTAAGTTTCAATGGGGTGACAGCTAAAGGAATTAGCCGCTAAAGTTGGGTGCGACCTGTTGCTCCTTTCTGAAGCAAAAAGAACTTCATACAGTCGTAAGGCCGGTGATGTGCTATCAGGGGTCGAAGGAGAACTCGGCGATAGCAGACTGAGTTCTCCTTAATAAAAATTATACCAAAAAATCGGCAGACATGAATTATCAATCGGCCAAATTCTCACCCGGAGAGTTCCAAAAAATTCTTTAATATCTGTTTGCCCATCGGCGTGCCGATGGACTCCGGATGCACCTGGATGCCATAAATGGGATAGGTTTTGTGCTGAACGCCCATGATAATCCCATCCTGGGTTGCCGCCGTTATCTCCAGACAGGCCGGCAAGGTTTCGCGCTCGCCGATGAGAGAGTGATAGCGCATGCCTTCAAAGGCACTGCCGATGCCCTTAAAAATTCCCTGCCCGCTGTGATAAACGAGGCTGGGCTTGCCGTGCATCACCTGGGGCGCTCTGACCACCCGCCCGCCAAAAGCATGAATAATGCCCTGGTGGCCCAAACAGACGCCCAGGACAGGCGTGGTGGGTCCCATTTCTAAAATGACCCGTTTGCAAATGCCAAAATAAGCCGGGTTTTCAGGATTCCCCGGCCCCGGCGAGATGATGATTCGATCTGGTTCCAGCGCCTTAAATTCTGCAAACGTTTTTTCATCATTACGGACGACCAATGCTTTTCCAAAAATCTCGCCGATAAACTGATAGAGGTTATAGGTAAAAGAGTCATAATTATCGAGAATAACAACCTTCATCCAGTCACCGCTTGACAGTTGTTTAGTATGGGCTTGTGTAAATTCGTCACGATTTGATGTTCCCGGTTCTTGATATGTCATTTCGAGCGCCAGCGAGAAATCTCCTCGTTTGTTATAGCATTTTTGGCAGCGGCCATGAAGATTCCTCCCTGCGGTCGGAATGACATGATTTCTGCGGAGGTATATGCTTGCCTTAATTTCGTCAAGAACTAAGGCAAAACTGTGCTTAGCGCCCGAATAAGCGCTTTGGCTTTAGCCAATGTTTCCAGGTATTCATCCTGCGGGTCTGAATCGGCCACAACTGCGCCGCCGACCTGAAAATAGGCTTTGCCGTCCTTTAAGAGGATCGTCCTGATGACGATATTGAGGTCCAGGCTGCCCGAAAAATCGAGATAGCCGATGGAGCCGGAATAAATGCCTCGTTTGACCGGCTCCAAAGCATCAATGATGGACATCGCTTCAATTTTGGGTGCGCCGGTCATGGAGCCGCCCGGAAAGCAAGCCTGGATTAAATCGAAGCGATCCCGCCCCTGTTCCAGTTTGCCGATGATGGTCGAAACCATTTGAAAAACGGTGGCGTATGTTTCGATAATCATTAACTCCGACACCTGAACCGTGCCAAATTCACACACCCGGCCCAAGTCGTTTCTGACCAGGTCAACGATCATCATATTTTCGGCCCGGTCCTTGATACTCACCGCAAGCTCCTGGCAGAGCCTTTCGTCGTCCGGCGCGTTTTTGCCCCTGGCCCGGGTTCCTTTGATGGGCCGGCTCTCGGCCCAGCCGTCAGGGCGAAGCCGGAGGAACCTTTCGGGGGTGGCAGACACAACTTTGACTTCGGGGAAATTGAGAAAACTGGCAAACGGAGCCGGATTGATCCGCCGGAGTTCGCGGTACAAGGCAAAAGCATCCCCGGCGAAATCGGTTTCCAGACGATGGGTCGGGCAAACCTCAAAGATGTCGCCGGCAAAGATATGCTCTTTGGCCTGGTTGACTACCGTCCGGTATGCTGCTGCGTCGAACATCGCCCGAATTTTCGGCGCTTCGTTTTCATTTTCGCCCCTGCCGGCAAACTCCGCATAAGACCAGTTTTCCTCCTCTAACCGTTTCATCCTGGCCCTGACGACTGCAAAGGCTTGCTGCGCTTTTGCCCTGGCCGTATGGGGGTCGCTGTCAAAACCGACGGCGGACAGGTAGAGTTTTTTTAGCAGATGGTCGTAAATAATGACGGTATCCACGAGCATGAAATAACAGTCGGGCAGCCCTAAATCGTCAACCCCGCGACAGGGCAGCTTTTCGATAAAATAACACAACTCGTAGCCAAAGTAGCCCACCGCCCCGCCGAGAAAAGGAACCGGCGGGTCAGGGTAAGCCGCTGGCTCGATTTTATAGCGAGCCATTACCTGTTTTAATTCGGTGAAGGGATTGCCGGTAGTATGGGCTACTTTTCCGGCGTGTGTGAGGCTGATCTGATTCCCTTTGGACTTAAAGACCAAAAATGGATTTCCCCCGGTAAAGGAGAACCGGCCCAGCTTTTTTTCATCCATACCGCTGTCGAGGAGAAAACTATACTCATCCTGCTCAAAAATCTTGAAATAATCAAGCAAACGGAGCGGTGAGTTGATTTCCTGGAAAATATGGGCGCATTTCAACCGGTCCACCCCCTCACCTCTCCGAGCGGACCAACGCTTGAAATAAAGCGTGAAGCCGGCGGGTCAATGCGCCCGGCTGACCGCTGTCCACCACCCGGCCATCAATTTTGACCACCGGCATCAGCTCCATGATCGTGTTGGTGATAAAACATTCGTCCGCCGTATACAGGTCATACCGGGTTAATTGAGTTTCATGAACGTTAAGCCGCAGTTCCTTTTGGGCCAGCTCGATAACAGTCTGGCGGGTAATCCCCTCCAGGCAGCCGCACGCGGGTGAAGGCGTCAGGATATTTCCAGCCTTGGCGATAAAAATATTGCTGACCGTCCCTTCGGCCAGGTATCCTTCGTTGTTTAACAGAAACCCTTCGATCAACCCGCGCTGGTTGAGTTCGATCTTGGCCAAAATATTGTTTTGATAATTACAGCTTTTTATCTGCGGACTCAGCGCCTCGTGGCTCATTTTCCTGATGCTGACGATCATCGTCTCGACCCCTGCAACATAACTCTCAGGGGAATATTCGGGAACCTCCTTCACAATGATTGACAGTGTCGGCTCTTGGCAAAAATCGGGGTTGATACCTCTTTCGCCCACCCCGCGTGATACGGTGATCCTCAGATAAGCGTCCCGGAGGGAACTTTTCGCCAGGGTTTGATAGGCCAAATCGGCCAGCTCTGTCTTTGAGGCCGGGATGGTCAGCATCATATATTTGGCCGAGTCAAACAAGCGCCGCAGGTGTTCGTCGAGTCTAAAGATCACTCCGCCATACGAGCGCAGGGTTTCAAAAATTCCATCGCCCAAAAGGTAGCCATGATCAAAAATGGAAACCTTCGCTTCCTCTTTTGAAACAAATTGACCATTCAAATAAACAATTGTTCCCATAGTTTCTTTTCGATAGAGATTGGAGATTGGAGATTGGAGATTGTTTTAATCTCCAATTTGCCACACGAATCATCCAATCTGTTGGCATAATAAAGTGTAACTACTCAGGCATGTCATTTCGACCGAAGGGAGAAATCTCTGCTGCCTGTGTAGCGCGTTAGGGATTTCTCGGCTTTCAGCCTCGAAATGACATGAGGGCTGAGCAGTTACGTTGGGCAGATAAAGGTGAGGGTGTTTGCATGGCAGCATCGAGGACAAACGGGCGGTGCGGGCTAATATCGCTAACCGGCGAACAGTGGGGCGATTGTAGCATCAGGCCGGGGCGATGTCAAATCAATTTTTGCCACGTCAAGGAGGAACGAGGCAACGCGCAGGGGTTTTGGGTGCTTTGAAACTATCAATCGAAGTTGCCTCGCCCCTTCATTGAGTCCTGCCTGATCTTATGTTATAATCGTATTCATACCTCACTGGAGTCTCACTAAGTCCAAAAAATTAAGCCAAAGGGTTATAATCTCAGCGAGGAAGGAATCAAGATTGTAGAGGGACGGGGGTAAACTTTTTTAAGCGGCTTGGGCTAATTGTTTTTCATTCTTGATGATAATTGTAGGATCAGGGTTGGGGGCTGGAAGGGGGAAATCCATTTCCTTTAAGGTCTCCAGGTGTTCGACAATGCCCCATTTGGCTTTGTAGATACAATCCTCAATAGAATGACCCACGCCGGTAAATCCTTCCAGGTCTGGCGAGTAGAAACCAAAAAAGTTAGGGTCCGTGGTTGCTTCAATGATGAGTGAGTACTTTAAGTCAATCATTTACCTTTGCGTTCCTTTAACCCTGCGGCCCCAAGAATGGCCTGACAAGTGCCGGTTGGTATCTCTTTGGATCCGTGATAATCAATGCGAATTAATTTATCCAAACCTGATTTGCTATAATATCGAATTGAACCCTTTTCTTTGACGAGACGAAACCCCTCTTTCTCTAATAATCGTACCAATTCGCTGAATTTCATGGGTTTGGCCTCAATGAGGATATGCTTGTAATATATCATAATTGTCGCAATACATCAATTATTTAGCTATATCCGGGTTTGTCCCGGATTTTAGGCAGACCTCATCGGTTTTGAAAATCTATAAGGTCTATCTCCTAATTAGCAGTTCCAATCGTCAATCTTAAATCTTAAATCAGCAGGACTTAATCAATGAAACAAGCAATCATGTTTGGAGCGGGTAATATTGGCCGGGGTTTTTTGGGCCAGCTTTTCAGCGAGTCGGGGTATCGGGTTAACTTTGTGGACGTGGATCAAACCCTCCTCGATGCCCTCAATCAACAGGGCCGTTATACTATCCGGCTTGTCACCAATGAATCCAGTACCGACGTTTCGGTTGGCCCGGTGCGAGGTTTGCCGGCCGGCGAGCGGGAGGCCGTGGCCGGGGTCATCGCCGAGGCTGAAATCGGGGCTACTGCCGTTGGGGCGGGGGCGCTGAAGCATGTCGCCCCGGTGGTGGCGGCGGGCATTATGCGGCGGGCGGAACAGGGCGTCACCACGCCGTTCAATCTGATCATCTGTGAAAATCTCAAGCACGCCGCCCATCTGTTTCGCGGCATGGTCGAGAACGAACTTCCCCCCGCTTACCACCCCTATCTGGCCGAGCATATCGGCTTTGTGGATACCGTCATTGCCCGTATGGTCCCGCCTCTGCCGCCGGAATTACACGCCCAGGACCCCAGCCTGATTGTGGTTGAGCCGTATAAAGAGCTGCCGGTGGACGCCGCCGGGTTTGTCGGCCAGCCGCCGGCGATTGTCGGCATGCAGCCGGTTGCGCCGTTTGCTTTTTTATACCGAGCG
>JAAUSP010000283.1 GCA_012032575.1 Anaerolineales bacterium
TGACAAATCACTCCGCGGAGGAGCCGACGGAGGAGTGGACGTATCGGAGGTGATTTTGGCGAAATATTGGTTGGTAGTTTATCGTAGTGCGTTTTGCGTAATCTAAACGCACCACGCACCACGTTCCTTATTCTTTACTGTCCTCTGCCCCACCGTCGCCAAAATGAAAGCGCTGGCGGGCGGCGACGAGCAGGATAATCAGGGCTTGCAGCACCCGCGATAACTCACGCGGTACTTCGGTGACTCGTTCCAGGGCAAAGCCGCCGGTCTGCACCGCCGAGAAAAACAACCCGGCCAGCAGCACCCCCAGCGGATTCGAGCCGGACAGGAGGGCGGTCATCAGCCCGACCCAGGCGTACAGGGGCGAGGTCAGCGCGTCGTCAATGTAGCGCTGGTGGACCCCCAGCACCTCAATCGCCCCGACGATGCCGGCAATCGCGCCGCTGCTAAACATCACCCGGTAGCCCAGGCGGCGCAGGTCCACCCCGCCATAGCGGACAAAATTGGCATTCAGGCCGGCCATACGCATTTCATAACCCACCACCGTGCGATTGATGACAAAAGCGGCCAGCAGAACCAGCCCCAGCGTAATAAAAATACCGGCGTGCAGCCGGCCATCCTGGCTCAAGGGCGGCAGATTGACCGCTGCCGGGACCATGTAGGTTTGGGCCATGCCGGAAGGAACATCGCGGAAGGGATGGGTGGTCAGGTAGGAAGCAAAATAGCGGGCCGGATAGTTCAGCAGCAGGGTACTGATGAGCAGGGGTATGTTAAAGCGGAACTGAAAAAAGGCAGCCAGCCAGGCGTACAATCCGGCCACCACCGCCGCCGCCAGAAAGACGACCAGTATCAGCAGCGGGGCAGGCAGCGGGACATAAATAGCGACCAGGGCTGCGGTCAGTGCGCCGAGGACCAGTTGACCCTCGCCGCCCAGGTTGAAAAAGCCGGCCCGAAACGCCACCGCCGCCGTCAGGCCCATGCCCACAATCGGCGCAGCCCGGCTCAGGGTTGAGGCCAGATTTTGTCCCCCCACCGCCCCTTCGAGCATGGCCCAATACGCTTCCAAAGGATTGTGGCCGGTGATGAGCATAATCACCGCCCCAATCAGCACCGCCCCCAGGATAGCCAGCAGGGGCGCTTGCAAGGTATTAATAATAGGCCGCAGCGTGGCGGAGAAAGGGATCGAAGCTCTCGTTTGCATCTAAATCTTTTCTAATTTTAGCTATTGAGTCATGTCATTTCGAGCGACGTTAGGAGCGAGAAATCTCCTGTCCGGATTTGCAGAGACAACGGTCTTGGAGATTTCTCGGCCTCTGGCCTCGAAATGACATGTCAACTGCGTAACTCATGTCTAATTTTCTCACCACCGCCGGCCATCAGCAGGCCCAATTTGGCCTCGGTTGCTTCTGCGGCAGCCAACTCCCCGGCAATCCGCCCCTCGAACATGACCAGAATGCGGTCGGCCAGGATCATGATTTCGCTCAACTCGGCTGATACCAGCAAAATGGCGTTGCCTTCGCTGCGGTAATTGAGCAGGTGCTGATGGATAAACTCAATCGAGCCGACATCCACCCCGCGCGTCGGCTGTTCGGCGATGAGCAGCCGGCCCTGATGCGAAAACTCGCGGGCAAGCACCACCTTTTGCAAATTGCCGCCTGACAGATTGGCCGCCGGTTCGGTCGGCCGGGCGACTTTGATAGCGTACTGTTTAATCAGCCGGTCGGCGTGCTCGGCCAGACCACGCAGCGACAGCAGTCCTCCCCGCGACAGGCCCGGCTGCTTTTGAAAGCCCATCAATAAATTATCCGCCACGCTGGCCGCCGGAGCCAACCCGACCCGGCTGCGATCTTCCGGGATATAAGCCTGCCCGGCTTCGCGCCGCCCGGCCACCGAAGTTCGGCTGACCTCCCGCTTTTCCAGCATAATTTGACCCGCCGCCGGCGGACGCAGGCCGGTGATGGCCTCGATCAACTCGGTTTGTCCGTTGCCGGCTACCCCGGCGATACCCACGATTTCGCCGGCCCGGACCTGAAACGAAATATCCCGGACCACCCTTCGAGCGGTCTCGTCCTCCACGGTCAGGTTTTCTACGGCCAGAACGGTCTCGCCCACTTGCGCCGGCGGCTTGTTGACCGCCAGCATTACTTCGCGGCCCACCATGTAGCGGCTAATCTCTTCGGGTGACGTTTCGGCGGTGCGCAGGGTGGCCGTGACCCGCCCGCCGCGCAGCACCGTGGCGTTATCGGACAGGCTCATCACCTCGTGCAGCTTGTGGGTGATAAAAATGATGGTTTTGCCCTGGTTGGCCAGGCCGCGCAGAATGGCAAACAGCCCGTCCCGTTCCTGGGGGGTCAGCACGGCGGTCGGCTCGTCCAGGATTAAAATTTCGGCCTGGCGGTAGAGGGTTTTCAAAATCTCGACCCGCTGGCGGACGCCCACCGGCAGTTGGCCCACCTTGGCCGCCGGATCAACCTGCAGGCTGTACTGCCGGGCCAGTTCGGCCACCTTTTGCCGGGCGGCGGGCCGGTCAACAAAACCGGCGCGGGTACGGCTCTGTGCCATAGATGACGTTTTCGCTCACTGTCAGCGAGGGAAAGAGCATAAAGTGCTGGTGGACCATACCCAACCCGGCCCGAATGGCATCGTGCGGGGAGTGAAAAATCTGTTTTTGGCCGTGAATGTAGATTTCGCCGGCATCGGGTTGATAGAGGCCGTACAAAATCCGCATCAGCGTGGTTTTGCCGGCCCCGTTCTCGCCAACCAAGGCCCGGATTTCGCCCGGCTCAACGGCCAGATCAATCTGGTCGTTGGCCAGCACGCCGGGAAAGCGTTTGACAATGCCGCGCAGTTCGAGGGCGTAAGACATAAGGAAGGGGGTATGTAGTAGGTAGTAGGTAGTAAGGGGATTTTACCCCTACTACCTACTCCTTACTACCTACTACTTTTTAAACATGGGGTCTTCGATTTTGATTTCGCCCTTGATGATCTTGTCCTGGATGCCTTTGATGGTTTCGATCAGTTCGGGGTTCTTCATAATTTCGCACTGGCTGTCTTCGGGCTTGTCGGTGGTCAGCGAGACCAGGCCGATGCCTTTTTCAGCCAGACCGTAGATGAGTACGTTTTCTTTGGAGCCGGCCATAATCTTGTCCACCGATTCGACAATCGCCGTGTCCACCCGCTTGATCAGGTTTTCGACCACCTGGCCGGGGGCGGAAGGGCACTGGTTCACATCCACGCCGTAGGTAAAGAAGCCTTTTTCTTTGGCTGCTTCAAAAATGCCAAAGTTGCTGGCCGCGCCGGCGGCAAAGATTTGATCGGCCCCATCGGCGGCCATAGCTAAAGCCTGTTCTTTGGCCCGGGCCGGGTCGGAAAAGGCGCTGACATCGCTGCCTACCCAGAGGGTTGACGTTTCGATATCGGGCTTGACGTATTTGGCCCCTTCGGCAAAGCCATCGGTGTAGCGGTGCAGGAAGGGAATATCCAGTGCGCTGATCGCCCCCACCTTGCCGGTTTCGGTCAATGAGGCGGCAATTGCGCCAATCAGAAAGGCGGCTTCATATTCCTTGAACACGGCGCAGTGAACATTGGCCGGAGGATTTTCGATGCACTGGTCCACAATTAGAAATTGGGTGTCGGGCGCATCGCCGGCAACTTTGGGGATGATGTCGTTGAACTCAAAGCCGAGGACGATGACAATGTTAGCCCCATCGCTGATGGCGGCCCGCACGTTTTCCTCGCGGGTGGTCGGGTCTTCGCTTTCCAATACTTTGGTCTGCGCACCGTGCTTGTCGCCGGCCAGTTCCAGGCCGGTCTGACCCATTTTCAGAAAGTCGTTGACGCCCAGCGGGGTGGGGGAGACGTAGACAAATTTTAAGGGTTTGTCGTCTTTGGCCGGGGCTGCCGCTTCTTCGGTTGCCGCCGGAGCCGCCGGTGCAGCCGCTTGCCCGCAGCCCACCACTGCCACAATCACTGTGAGCAGAATCAATAATTTTATCAGGTTTTTCATTTCTCTTCTCCTCTTCAATAATAAATAGGATCGCGGATTAATTAACTTGCTGTGCGGATCATGTCATTTCGAGCGTCAGCGAGAAATCCCCACTACCCAGGCTGAAAGTCAACGGTGAAGGGGATTTCTCCCGTTGGTCGAAATGACATGAAGAAGTTATTGACCGACTTGTGTGTAACTTTTACCGTACCCGCGCCGCAATCATGTCGCCAAAGTCTGGGTACTGTTGAACCAAAGTGTCCCGCTCGCCCAGTTCAAAACCAACCCATTCAAAACCGGGGGCCATCGTGGTGCCGATCAAAGCAAAGCCGTGCTGACCGCCCGGAGCCAGCCGCGTTCCTTGCCAGACATCCCGTTCGACCACCTTTTGCGGCCGTTGGCCCTCCCCCAGGTTGTTGCCAAGCAAAAACAGTTCGCCCGACCCAGCGGGATGTAATAACAGCATTTCCAGCGGGTCGCCGTAGTAAAAATGGTAGATTTCGGCGGTGTCCAGGCGGTGCATGGCCGAAAAGTCGATGGGGGTCAGCAAAAAGTAAATGGCCGTGCCCAGAACTCGTTCTTGCTCGTATCGGGCCGGTAGCGCCGCCGCAGGAATGGTTTCGGGCGAGCGATAGGTCTGATGGAAAAAGCCGCCCTCGTGGGGCAGCGGTTCGAGTTGGAGCAGGTTGATGACTTCTTGAGCGGTCAGCATTTAAGAAGGAAGAATACTCGCCGCCTCAATTTCATCGGCCAGCGGCCCCAGGCCCGACCCCAAAACGAGGCTCAGGGTGGGTTGGTGATTAGTCCGGCTTTGAATGAAATCGGCCGCCTGTTTGATTTCGGCGTAAGTAAAAAATTCTGGCGATTGGATCGTCATGCCTTATCCGGCTCGATGGTTGGTGGGGGTTGGGGCATAACTATAAAACTGTTTTGGAGGTTTGTCAAAGCACAGGTGCAAGATGGGGCTGTCCAGAATTTCAGAAAAAGACCTCGCAGATTTTTAAACCCTGCGAGGTCTGCCCAAAATCTGGAACAATGGCAGGTCATAATAGTTTATAGAACGCGCATGCATTGTGGTAGAAAAGCTTTTCTTTCTCCACCGCCGATAATCCAGCGGTGGCGGCGTCGAGCGTTTCAAGCCAGGTTTGATAAGTTGTTGCCAGCAGCGAAACCGGCCAATCGCCGCCATACATCACCCGGTCAGGACCAAAAACTTCGATGGTATGGTCAAGATAGGGCTGTAAATCAGCCGGAGTCCACTGGGCCAGGTCTGCTTCGGTAACAGCGCCGGAAATTTTGCAGGTTACATTCGGGAAAGCCGCCAGACTTTTCAGGTCTTGCCGCCAGGGGTCCAACTGCCCCGCCTTGATGGCCGGTTTGCCCAGGTGGTCCAGCACAAACGACACCTGCGGACACTGCTCAACCAGCTTGATAGCGTCGGGCAGTTGGTGATGCAGCAGGCACAGGTCGAAACTGTAACCAAACCCGGCCAGCAGTTGCACCCCCTGGACAAAATCGGGCTGAATGCAAAACCCTGCCCCTTCGGATTGGATGAGGCGGCGTACTCCTTTAACCAGGGGATAGGCGCTGAGTGTCTCCAAATGATCGCTGGCGGCTGCGCCTTTTTCCAGGGGGGCAAAGGCCACAATCGCTTGAATCCGGGGTTCGTCCCCGGCCAGGCTCGTAACCCACTCGACCTCTCGCAAACTGTGGGCGGTGATGCAGTCGCACTGCACAAAGACTATTTTTTGCAGGTCAATCCCGGCTGCCTGCTCGGCCAAATCGGCGGGCAAAAAAGGCCGGTTGATGGCCGGGACTTCGGCCAGCCAATCATACTGCAACTGATTTGGGTGCCAAAAGTGAATGTGACTGTCAACAAGGGGGTGATTCATCGGCTATTCCTCCCGTGAAAATAGAGATTGGAGATTAGAGGTTGTATTTAATCTCCAAGCGTCGGCATTATTTTGATATCTGGTGAAGCGTTACTCCCTCAAATCTGAACTGCTGCCCGGTTCCTGCGGTGTTTGGTACACCCCTCCGGCAACCATCGCCGGGTGAACAAAGTGCTCACGCAAATGGGGAATATACTCCAGGAAAAGAGCTTCGTGCCCCAGAGCGATGTGATTGAACAACACCAGATGCTGGTGAATTTGGCCCATATCGCCTACGTGCGGTACCACCGGCACACCAAACTTGCGGGCCAGCAAACTAACGCTGATAAACTCGCTGATGCCGCCCACGCGGGTGCAGTCTACCTGCACAAAGCTGACCGCTCGCGCTTGCAGGAAGTTTTTGAACAACACCCGGTGCGACACATGCTCGCCAATGGCTACCTTGAGCGGGGCGATGGCCCGGGCCAGGGTTTGGTGAGCCAGGACATCGTCGGGGTGAGTCGGTTCTTCAATCCAGTAAGGCGACATATCGGCCAGTTGCAGACATACCCGAATCGCCTGGGGCAGCGACCAGGACTGGTTGGCGTCGAGCATGATCCGGGCAGTGTCACCCGCACCTTCCCGCACCAGGTAGGCCCGGCGAATGTCGCGGCTGCTGTCGGCGGAGCCTACTTTTAGCTTCATGGCCGAAAAACCGGCGGCGGTGGCCTGTTTGACCTTCTCTTTGATCTGCTCGTCGGTGTAGGTGAACCAGCCGATGGAGGTATCGTAGCCGGGGTAGCCCTGGGTCAGGATAGCTTCCCGCTCCCGGCGGGTTTCGCGCTGCTCAACCAGCAGGGCCAGCGCTTCATCAGGCGACAGCACGTCTTCCAAATAACTCAAATCCAGGGTGTTGATAAGCTGCTCCGGGGATAAGTCCAGCAGCAAGCGCCACAACGGCACGCCGCGTGCCTTAGCCCACAAATCAAAGCAGGCATTGGTGATCGAGGCCAGGGCCAGATGGACCATCCCCTTGTGCGGCCCCAGCCAGCGATAGCGCGGGTGGTCGGCCATGGCTTTAAAGATTGTCCCAAAATCAGCCATCGCCTCCTCGATGTCGCGGCCCAGCAGAGGTTGGGCCAGGGCCTCGATAAGCTGGCAGATTTGGTTGTTGCCTTCACCCAGGGTAAAGACCAGACCCACGCCGGTGAGGTGATGGTCGGTGTGCAGCAGGGTAACCGCGTAGGCGTAGGTAGGGTTGGTATGAACCGAGTCAGTGCCGTCGCCGGGTTCGAGCGGATAGTAAACTGACCGGCTGCTGAGGCCGGTGATGCGTGTCGAAGTCATCTTTCCTCTTTTCGTTGAGTGGTTGCGGGGGAAGTGGATTCAGCGCCGATAGCCTAATTCGGCTCCTCCGCTGACCGGCAAAATGCAGCCGGTAATAAAACGCGCTTTGCTGGAAAGCAAAAAGTGGCGGCGTCGGCAATAACGTCCCCTTCGGGGCAGTAGCCCAGGGCATGGATTTCGTTCAGATATTTTTCAATCCCGGCCAGGCCGGCCTGCTCCTGCGACCATTGCCGCAGCAGGGGCGTCCAGACCCCCGCCGGGCAAATGGCGTTAACCCGAATATGATAAGGGGCGTAATCCAGGGCCATGGCTTTGGTCATGGCAATCATCCCGCCTTTGGTGGAGACGTAGGCGGCGTGGTCGGCCTGGCCGATGACGCCGACCAGGCTGGCCGTGTTGAGAATAACGCCCTGACTGGCCTTCAAGAATTCAAAGGCATAACGGGTGGTCAGATAGACGCTTTTGAGGTTGACCTGCTGCAAATGGTCCCATTCATCCTCGGTTGTTTCGTGCAGCGGTTTGGAGGGATTGGCGATGCCGGCGTTGTTGTGGACGGCATCGAGTTTGCCGTAATGGTCCAGGGTTTTGCGCACCGCCGCTTCAACCGAGGGACCGCTGCTGACATCGCACTGAACCGCGAGGGCGTCACTGGGCAGTTGGGCAGCAGCTTTTTCAGCCGCCGCCAGGTTGATGTCCACTACGGCCACCTGCGCCCCTTCAGTGGCGTAGGCCCGTGCGCACTCAAAGCCAATCCCTTCGAGCCGCCCCGGTTAAAAAGATAACTTTGTTTGACAAAAGTTTTATCTGCCATTTAGCTAGCCCCCCCTCTTTTTAAATGGCCGTGGTTTTACTATGCTTACCCATCAAGCTTTTGGCTACTTGCGGCGCGCTGCCGGCATCGGTGGCGAAGCCATCGGCCCCGATACTGGTGGCGTAATCCTGGGTAATTGGCGCGCCGCCAATCAGCACTTTAACCTGATTGCGTACTCCGGCGGCGGCTAAGGCATCAAGAGTTTCTTTGATGGCGCTCATAGTGGTGGTGAGCAGGGCCGACATGCCAATAATATCCGGCTGGTGCTGCTGGACGGCCTCCACAAACTGTTCGGGCTTTACATCGGTGCCCAGATCAATTACCTGAAAACCGGCTCCTTCCAACATCAGGCCCACCAGATTTTTGCCGATGTCGTGCAAATCGCCGGCCACCGTACCGATGATGACCTTGCCCTCGGTTTTTATGGCGGCTTCCACTAAATGGGGCTTCAATAGATCAATCACGGCTTGCATGGCCCGCGCCGAAATCAGCATTTCCGGCACAAACTTCTCGCCCAGGCCAAACAAACGGCCCACCTCGGCGATGGCGGGGATGCCGGCCTGGTACAAAATATCGGGGGCAGGGATGCCCTCGGTCAGGGCGGCTTCGGTTTCGGCTTTGGCTTTTTTGGCGTTACCGCCTAAAACCGCGTCGTAGATGGTTTGGAGACTCATAGTGGCGTTTCCTTTTAACGGTTATTAAATTCCTCGACGGCTTCATACATCGCCAGAATATTTTGCGGCGGCACGTCGGGCATAATATTGTGGATGGTATTAAACACGTAACCCCCGCCGGGCGCAAATACTTCCAGGCTGCGTTTGACGTTGGCCTTGACGTCAGCCGGCGTGCCCCGATTCAAGATGTGGCGGGTGTCGGCTCCACCGCCCCAAAAGGTCACATCCCGGCCAAATTCCTGCTTCAGGCGCTCCGGCTCCATGTCGCGGGTGTTGGTTTGGACCGGGTTAATGATTTCAAAACCGGCCTCAATCAGGTCGGGCAGCAGCCGGTAGATCGAACCGCACGAGTGTAAAAAGGTGTGCATCTGGCTGTGCGTTTTGACGTAATTGCACAAAATGGTGTGGCGCGGTTTGAACAACTGGCGGTAGGTGTCGGGAGCCATAAACGGCCCCATGTCGGTGCCCAGGTCGTCGCCAAAGCGGATAATATCCACCACATCGCCGACAGCACCGCAAACTTTTTCCAGGGTTTGCAGGTGAACTTCCATCAGGGCATCCAGCAGCCGTTCCACATTGTCGGGTTCGAGCAGCAGATCCATCAGAAAGTTGTCAATGCGGCGCAAAAGGTGCCCACTCAAACAGATTGCAGCCGGCCACAATCATCAAG
>JAAUSP010000284.1 GCA_012032575.1 Anaerolineales bacterium
CTTTGCAGCCCTGCTACTTGTCTACCTGCTACCCTGCTACCCCTGAAAAGGATTTTATGCAAACCACCATCTATACCAATATGTTCGGCTTTGAGTTGTTGGCCCAGGAATGGGATGACCTGCTACAGCGATCCGTCAACGCGCCTTTTTTTATGCGCTACATCTACCAGCAAACCTGGTGGCAGTACCTGGGCAATGACGATTTGATGTTGATTGCCGTCCGCACTGACGAAGGCCGCCTGGTTGGATTAGCGCCGCTGTACGGGGGAGTCAACGCCGCCGGCCAGCGCGAATTGAGCTTTGTCGGCTGCGTGGATGTGTCTGATTATCTGGATTTGCTGGTGGACCGGGATTACGTCGAGCCGGTTTACCAAACCCTGCTGGATTGTTTGAGCGACCCGGCGATGGGCTGGGACAAACTCTACCTGTGTAGTCTGCCCCATAATTCCATCACTCACACTCGCCTGGCCGAGGCGGCGCGGTCACGCGGCTGGCAGGCCGAGGTTCGCCAGCAGGATGTCTGCCCGGTGATCACTCTGACCGGCGATTGGGAAGCTTATCTGGCCGGCATTGACAAAAAACAGCGCCACGAAATCCGGCGTAAAATCCGCAAAATCGAAACCGAGGCCGACACCCGCTGGTACGTGGTTGACTCAACCGAGGGACTGGCCGAGGCCATGGATGCTTTCATCGCGCTGCACCAAAAATCCACCCGCGATAAAGAGGATTTTTGGAATGAATATTTGATCCGGTTTTTCAAAGCACTGGCGGTTGAACTGGCACAGATAGGCTGGCTGAAACTCTACTTTATCGAAGTCAATGAGGTCAAAGCCGCCGCCATGCTGGGGTTTGATTACAACAACGAGTTTCTGCTCTACAACTCTGGTTTCGACCCCGAACAGTTTTCGCAGCTTAGCCCCGGCAACGTGCTGACCGCCTACACCATCCAGGACGCCATCCGCCTGGGCCGCAGCCGCTACGATTTTCTGCGCGGCGATGAGATATACAAATTCCGTTTTGGCGCGGTGGCCGAGCCGGTATACGATCTGGTCGTAACGCGGTAAGGAAATAGTTCATTTGTGGCTTGCCTCGTTCCTTCACTATTTGTTGGGTAGCCGCCAAACTGGTACAATCAGATCTGAGGTGATGATTATGACGCTGCAAGAGATTATCGCTGATATTCACGCCCTCAATGAGGATTTGGAAGTTTACGAACGCAAGTATGGGGTGCTCTCCGAAACTTTTTATGAGTTGTACTTGAGTGGCGAAGAACCCGAAGAGGAGACCTGGGTTCTCGACTGGGTTGATTGGGCGGGAGCTTATAAAATTCTGTTGCGTCGCCAGGAACAACTGTCATCCTCATCATAAACATATTCCTCCCAATATCAAACGAAATTGTGTTCCTGCTCCCCAAATGAGTTTTACTCGGCCAAATCTCCCTGTGCTTATTCAAGAAGTCGAAGATTTACTTAAACGAACTGTGAATGAACCAGGTGAATAGAGATTCGTTGAGAACAAGTTTGTAAGAGATGATTAATAGTTTAGCCCTGTTCAGCGTCCACACCTCGCCTCTGGCTACCTTAGGGGGCAAAGAAACCGGCGGGATGAACGTCTACGTCCGCGATTTGACCCAGGCGTTGGGCCGGCAGGGTGTTGACGTGGATGTTTACACCCGCTCTCAGGACCCGGCGACGCCTCGGATTCAGGCGCTGGGCGAGCGGGGCCGGGTCATTCAGATCAAGGCCGGACCCGAAGCACCCTACAACAAAAACCTCCTCTTTAACCATTTGGCTGAATTTGAGGCCGGGGTAGAAGCCCAGGCCAAAGCCGATGGGATCAACTACGATCTTATCTACGGCCATTATTGGCTCTCCGGCCTGGCGGCCAATGCCCTGCGGCGCGTCTGGCGAGCGCCGATTGCCCAGATGTTCCACACCCTGGCCGAGATGAAAAATCGGGTGGCCCAAACCCCGGCCGAGCGTGACCCCGACCGGCGGGTCAACTGCGAAGGCGAAGTCATGCGCCTGGCCGACCGGCTGATTGCCGCCACGCCCCTGGAAAAGAACCAAATGACCTGGCTGTATGGAGCCGATCCGGCCAAAATCTCGGTGGTGCCGCCGGGCGTTGATTTGGAGCGGTTTAAACCGCTAGACCCACGCGAGGCCCGCCAGCACCTCGGCGTGCCGCCCGAACATCAGATGATCCTCTTTGTGGGCCGCATCCAACCCCTCAAAGGAATTGACACCCTGATCCGCGCTCTGGCTCTGGTCAAAAAGCGGGAGCCGGCGCTGGCCCAAAATATTTGCGTCTCCATCATCGGCGGCGACCCCAACCCTGACTCGGAGCTTGAACTGGCCGAATTTGCCCGGCTGGAAACCCTGCGGGCCGAACTGGGCATCGGCGATATGGTTACGTTTCTGGGGGCCAAAGATCAGGATACCCTGGTTTACTACTACGCCGCCGCCGAAATGGTGGTCATGCCTTCGCACTACGAGTCCTTCGGCATGGTCGCCCTGGAAGCGATGGCTTGCGGCACGCCGGTCATTGCCTCCGATGTTGGCGGCTTGTCTTTTAGCATCGAAGACGGCTACAATGGTTACCGCGTGCCCCACCGCGACCCGCGCGCCATGGCCGATAAAATTATGCTGCTGCTGAAACATCGGGTACTGCGCGACCAGCTTGGCGAGCAGGCCCGAACCTGGGTACAGCGTTACAGTTGGACCACTATCGCCGAGGAACTATTAGAGGTCTTTGAAGAGACAGTAACACGTTATCACATTAAGCGTTTGAACGTTTAACGCACCGTGCGATCCATTTCTTTCAGGGCTTGCAGGTTTTCGGGGGGTGTTTTGGGGGGAATGACGCAGGCGGGGGCCAGAATTAAACGCTTGCCGCCGGTTTGAGCCATTGCCTCTCTGGCCTGGGTGATGATTCGTCCGGGCTGCCGTTCTCCAAATTGTCCAGGTCCAGGCCGGTGAACAGAGTTTTGTCGGTCAGGTTTAAAGCTTCTCCAACGCTGGGGCCGGTTTCGTGGTTGTGCCAGCTTACCGCGTGGGCCGGGTATTGGTTAACCGTCGAAAAATGAGGATTAGTGCCGTGCAGGTGCAGCACCAGCGGGGCCGGCTGAAGCTTGACCCGCTCCAGGGCAATCAAATCATACCGAATGACAAAAGCCTGGCACATCTTCTCGGTCAGCATATCGGCGCGGGAAAGCTGGCTGGCAAAAAAGATGCCGTCGGCCCCGGCTTCTAAAACCACATCGGCAAAGCGAGAGGTGGTTTCGGCAATGGTGGCCAGACCGATATGCACGTCGGTAGCGTGATCTTCCAGATGATCCAGCAGAGCGTCGCCGGCCAGCTTGTAAGCAATGGTCAGCGGGCTGAAAACGGTCATCAAAACCGGCGCGTCGCCTTTGTCCAGTTGACTGGTTAACAGTTTGACCGCTTCCAGCGCACGGCCATAACTACCGGTGGTGGTGCTGAGGGTGGTTAAATTGCGCCAATCTTCCGGTTTGCGAATAACCGGCTTTTTCAGCGCCGGCGGCTGGTCATCATCCTTCGATAAAATGACCTGTGCGCCCCAATCCTCGATAGCGTAAAAGCCACTCGGCGTCAGCTTGATTAAATCAAAATCGTACTTCTTGTAAAAGGCCAGAGTCGCCGAGGCCAGTCCCGCCGGTGTTTGATCCTGCTTGTGAAAGTGCCGCCACAGGCTCAAGGGTATCCGGTCAACGTCCTCCCCCTCCAAAGCAGCATAAACTCGCTCGCGTTTGTTCACCGCTACTTCCTTCTTTGAGCAAAGAATACAGATGTTCCCAGAAGTGCTTATAATAACATAAAATGGGCAACTCGAAAAAAACGGTCAGCCCAATAGCCGGGCGCTGAGTTGCTGGACGCAGGTTGTATGTCGGCTGAGATCATCGCGCAGTTGCGCTGCCTGCTGACCGTAATCGAGGCGGCGGGCCAGAACAGCAAATTCTTCGCTGCCGGGGGGAGAAACCGTCAAATCTTTAGCGTGACCGCGCACCATCCGCAGGACATTGATCAGGCGGCGCAAAAAGATGTGGGCCTCGCGCAGCGGGCCGAAGTCATCGGCCAAATGCTCCAGGGTACGTTGAGCCGCCGGGTTATGCTCAAACTCCGGCGAGGCCAGCCGGGTGGACACATTCGGGTGACGCCACTGGCTCAGAAACAGCTCACCTGCCCGCCTATCTATCAGTATGGTCATGATGCGGCGTATTATAGCTAAAAACAGGGGGGAGTTCAAGTGGGGCTGAGATTGCCGGTAGGATTCGCCTATCTATAACTCACGCTAGCGGAGATTGGAGATTGGAGATTCAATCTCCAATCTCCAAGGTTATTTGGAGGCAACAGCCTAATCAGGGGCCAGGTAAAGCAGAGCATACATAAGCAGTAACAGCCCGGCCAGGCCGATGGCGGTGCGCAAATCGGCCCGCCCGCCGATGGCAATAATGGTGATAGGAGCCAGGATAGCCCCGGAGATGAGATCCCATTTGATGGGTTGGGCCGGGATAAAATGGTAGGGGTTGCGGGCAAGAATGAAGTGATCGTGCCTGCTGTAAACCCGCAGGCTGACCTGATCGGTTTGCTGGCGGAGATAATGGTACAGTTCTTTCACCTCGATCTGCCCGTCGCTATCGGCGTCGGCAGCGCCGGTTTGGAGGGCCTGGATGAGGTGATGAGTCATACCGGCTTCTTCCTCCGGCGTATCTCTGCGGACGCTGGCCAAGACCACCCGCCCGTAGCCCCTGCCTTTGAATTCGGTATCGAAGTGGACGTTGGCGGCCATTTCTGTAGGGGAAAGGCAAAGACAGCCGCCGTCGAGCAGGAGCATCTGTCGGCGCGAAAAGCTGCGATCCATGCACTGGGTCAGGTAGGCAGCGGAAAGGGCGGTTTCGGCCAAAGCAGCCAGCCGAGTGTCAACCGCCGCGAAATGCAACTGCCCGGCTTCATCGGTCAGAAAACGGCCCACCAGGTACAGCAGCAGTTCATCGTGGCGCTGCTTGCGCTGGAATAATTCGGCCACCTGCCGGCGAAGCTCAACCGCCGGTGGATTGACGGCCAATTCGACCTTATCAAAATTGCCAATCGTGGGGTCACGCAGCAGGTCGGCCAGGGCAGCCGCATCCGCTGTTGACGGGCCAAGTTGAGCCAATTTTGGCTCAAAGTAAGTCTGCGTATGAACGATGAGCGCAATCCGTTTGGTCATGGCAATGCAGTGATTATAGCATAAAGTTATTCGATTGCCATGAGGTTTACAGCGGGAGATTGGAGATTGAAATAACGAAAGCTCCAATCTCCAATCTCTAAACAACAGAGGTTAAGCAGGCGGATTGTCCATCTTGATAAAGGAAAAGACTGCGCCTTGCGGGTCTTGAACCACGGCAAAACGGCCCATGTTGGGGATGTCGGTGGGCGGTACCAGGACTTTGCCGCCCAGGGCGGTCACTTTTTCGGCGGAGGCGTCGCAATCGGTCACGGTCAGATAAACCATCCAGTGGGGCGGGATGTCGCCCCATTCGGCGGTCATCTCGATCATGCCGGCGTTCATATTGTCGCCATTATTAAAGACGGTGTAGTTGGTTTCCCCCATCGGCTGAGTCTGGGCTGTCCAGCCAAAGAGTTGGGTGTAAAAATCGCTGGAATTTTGGGAGTCCCTGGTGGCTAATTCATTCCAGCACAGCGCCCCTGGCTCATTGACCAATCTGGCCCCGATATGCTGCTGGGGCTGCCAGCCCGCCACGACGGCCCCGGTGGGGTCCTGTATGACGACCATCCGGCCTGAGTCCATCACATCAAATGGCTCAGCCAGCACAGTGCCGCCGAGCGATTTGGCTCTGGTTGCAATCTCTTCGACGTTGGCAACAGACACATAAGAATTCCAATGGGGCGGGATGCCCTGCTCATCCGGGCCTTGCTGCGACATTCCGGCGACATCTTTGCCGTCAACTTGAAACATGGTATAAGTCATGTCTGGACCCATCGGCAAATCAACCATCTGCCAGCCCATCAGTTCGCTGTAAAACTTTTTGGCTGCCGCAGCGTCGCTGGTGTTCAGGTCAATCCAGCAAAACGTACCAGGGGTATAAGCCGTCATTTCGGTCATAGTTTAGCCTCCTATTTAACTGAACCATAAGATGAGTTAAAAAATAGCTCTGCCAGAGGATAAAGCGGTAGCAGAACAGGTTTATTATAGAACAAATGTGCGATTTTGTCAAGGTTGAATCGTTGAGGCGAAGCGGTTGAATTTGCAAATGGATGACAAAAGTCACCGGAAGTAGCGAAGCTAATCACTGTCTTCTCTCGATAATATGGGTTACACTTTTTTAAGGTGTCTCCTATCAATTCTCATGCGGTCAAATCATTTCAACCCCAGACCGATCCACAGAAAAATAAGATACCTCTGCTGGGCAACGAGGCCCGTCACCTAAATTCAAAGTTTGCATCAAAATAAGGAGGTTTAGTAATGGAACAGCGGATGAAAATCACGCCCGAAGCTGCCTTGCGTTATCATGAGGAGGGCCGCCGCGGAAAAATTGAAGTTGTACCCAGCAAGCCCAGCGTAACCCAGTATGACCTCAGCCTGGCTTACACACCGGGGGTGGCTGTGCCGGTGTTGGAAATTGCCAAAAATCCCCACGATGCTTATCGCTACACGGCTAAAGGCAACCTGGTGGCGGTTATCAGCAACGGGACGGCTATTTTGGGATTGGGCAATCGCGGACCGTTGGCCAGCAAGCCGGTCATGGAGGGCAAAAGCCTGCTCTTTAAGCGTTTTGCCGATATTGACGTGTTTGATATTGAAATAGACGCGACCGATCCCGAAGAGGTGGTGCGGGTGGTGCGGGCGCTGGCCCCCACTTTTGGCGGAATAAACCTGGAAGATATTAAAGCCCCCGAATGTTTTTACATCGAGGAAAAATTAAAAGAAATGCTGGACATTCCGGTTTTTCATGACGACCAGCATGGCACCGCCATTATCGCCACCGCCGGTATCTTCAATGCCCTCAAATTGACCAACCGCCATATCGCCGAGGTAAAGGTGGTGGTCAACGGGGCCGGGGCGGCCTCGATTGCCTGCGCCGAACTGCTGGTCAAGGCCGGGACGCCCCGCGACCACATTATCCTGTGCGATACCAAAGGGGTAGTGTACCAGGGCGAGCCGAGGGCATGAATCCCTACAAAGAGCGCTTTGCCCGCGAGACCTCGCTGCGCACCCTGGCCGAGGCCATGGAAGGGGCCGACATCTTTTTGGGTCTGTCGGCGGCCAACGTGGTGACCCAGGATATGGTCCGCAGCATGGCCGACCGACCCATTATCTTTGCTATGGCCAACCCCGACCCGGAAATTCCCTACCCCGAAGCCAAAGCGGCCCGGCCCGATGCCATTGTGGCCACCGGGCGCAGCGATTATCCCAATCAGGTCAACAACGTCCTGGGTTTCCCTTTTATCTTTCGCGGGGCGCTCGACGTGGAAGCACGCCAGATCACCGATGGCATGAAACTGGCGGCGGCCAAAGCGCTGGCAGCTTTAGCCCTGGAGGATGTGCCGGACTCGGTGCTCAAAGCTTACAATGTGTCCAGTTTTAAATTTGGGCCGGAGTATATTCTACCCAAGCCGGTGGACCCGCGAGTACTGCTGTGGGTTACGCCTGCCGTGGCCCAGGCTGCTATGGATGAAGGCGTCGCCCGTAAGACGGTCCAGTTAGCCAGGTACCGCGAAGAATTGGAGAATCGGCTGGGCAAAGATTGGGCTTTGATGCGGACCATTTTTAATAAGGCCCGCAACGCCCCCAAACGCATCGTTTTCACCGAGGGCGAGGAGCCAAAAATCATCCGCGCCGCCGCCGAAATTCAGAGCCAGGGCATCGGCGAACCGATTTTATTGGGCCGTGAGGAGATCATCCGCCAGCATCTGAGCGAGCTGGGCCTGGATTACCACCCCCGGATGATTGACCCGCGCCAGTCGGATCGGGCCCAGACGTATGCCGACCTGCTTTACAAACGGCGAGGCCGCAAGGGAATTACCCCGCCCGAAGCCCGCCGCCTGGCCCAACGGCGCGAATATTACGGTCTGCTCATGCTTCAAAGCGGCCACGCCGATGCCTACATCGCCGGCCTGACCAGCGAGTACCCGGATGCCTTGCGCCCGGCCTTGCAGGTCATCGGGACTCGGCCTGACGTGCGCCGGGCTGCCGGCGCGTACATTATGATTATCCGCGAGCGGGTCTTCTTTTTTGCCGATGCTACAGTTAATATCTCGCCGACGGCGGAAGAACTGGCCGATATCGCCGAACTCTCCGCCGAAGTGGCCGTCAGTTTTGACATCGCCCCCCGGATTGCCATGCTCTCCTTCTCCAACTTTGGCAGCACCCGCCATCCCAATGCAACGATAGTGTCTACTGCCACCCAAATTTTGCAGGAGCGCCGGCCCGACTTGGTAGTGGACGGTGAGATGGAAGCGGACACGGCGGTGGTTGCGGAAATAGTGGATCAGCTCTACACCTTCAGCCGGGTGCGTGAGGCCAATGTCTTGATCTTCCCTGATCTCGATGCGGCCAATATCTCCTATAAACTGCTGCAGCGCCTCGGCGGGGCCGAAGCCATCGGGCCGGTGCTGATGGGCATGGCCAAGCCGGTTCACATTTTGCAGCGCGGTGACGAAGTGCGGGACATTGTCAACATTGCCGCCGTCGCCGTGGTGGATGCGCAGACTCGTTGATAGTGAGGAAACGTGTTGCGTCTGGCGTGTTCCGTTAAAATCAGGCAAGACGCAACACAGCTTGAATAATGCTGTAACTTTACAAAAGGGATAGTTCGTTTTAGTATAGGCTGGCTATAAAAAGCTATTTAACTCCAAAGGCGAAGCTATGCTAAACAAACTATCCCTTTTTCCCCTGGCAACCGCCATCAACCCCGAAGGTCATTTGACTCTACACAACCATCGCGCCGCCGATCTGGCAGCCCGGTTCGGCACGCCGTTGTATGTGTATGATGTGGAAACCATCCAGGCCAACATCCGGCGCTACCGGCAGGCGTTGGCCGCCTACCCCGGCCCCTCCCGGCTGACTTACGCCAGCAAAGCCTATCTCAGTGTCGCCCTGGCCCGGCTGATGACCGCCGAGGGCGTGGGGCTGGATGTGGCCTCCGCCGGAGAACTGTTCATCGCCCGGCGCGGCGGCGCTGACCCGGCTCAGATGCACCTGCACGGCAACAACAAATCCCGCCTGGATTTGAGCGAAGCTCTGCAAGCCGGTATTGGCCGGATCGTGGTGGACAACGCCGCCGAACTTGAACTGTTAGCCACCCTG
>JAAUSP010000285.1 GCA_012032575.1 Anaerolineales bacterium
GGCTTCCAGGCGAGGCGCAAAAACCTGGCAAAGGTATCATCGGCGGGAAAAAGCCAGTGCCGCAGCGCCGCGTGAGTCAGGCTGCCGACAACCCAGGCCGGCACGTCATATTGGGTATCCGGCACTACCCGCCAGACTCGCGGCGGCGGGTCGCTTTCGCGCTCCTTGAGTTTGGCGTCCAATTCCGGGCTGGCTGCGACCGTGAGGGGCGCTAACAGGTCGAGTAAATCGGGATTGAGGGTCGGAGGTTGGGGGTCAGGGGTCGGGGGCTGGAATGAGAGTTCGGGACGGGTGGGTGAATCATGCACTTAACCGCGCCGCCGGTCCAGGCCAGGGGAATAGCTTGGGCCGAGGAAGGTGTTTCGGGGAGGCTGGTTTCGCTCAAGCCGACAACTTCGGCCAGTTGCTTCAGCCAGCCGCTGAACATCAGTTTGCCGGGGTGGGCCTTGGCCGTGCTTATGGTCACATTGCCGGAGATGATGAGTTTTTCCATTGCCCGCGTGGCCGCGACGTAGAGCAGCCGCTTCTCTTCGGCGGTTTCCTGTTGCGCTTCCCGCCAGGCGGCCAGGCGAAAGGCGGCGGGTTGGCTCTCGTCGCCGGAGGGATTGAGCAGCAAGCCCAAGGTCTGATCCAGATAGAAGGGGGCGGAGCGAAATCCGCCGGTATACCCGGCATCGGCCAACACCACCACCGGGAATTCCAGCCCTTTGGCCTTGTGAATGGTCATCAACTGGACTGCCCCGCCGGCTTCGGTTGGGGCTTCACTCTCCCGGACACCGACATCACCCAGCGCGGTGAGGTATTCCAGAAAGGCCGGAATACTGGTCAAGTCGCTGCGGTGGGCGTCGGCCAGCAGCTTGTCTACATTGCGGCGCAGCCGTTCGCCCCCGCGAACCAGGCGCAAGACAGCCCGGTAATGGGTCGCATCCAGAAACGCCTTGAGCAGTTGGGCGACCGACACTCGCCCGGCCTGGGCGTGCAAATCGGCAATAATCTGCCGGGCAAAATCAGCCCGGCCTCGACCCGTTTCCGGCAAATCGGCCAAAGCGCTCTCGCGGTGCAGGGCTGACCAGAAGGGCCGGCGCGTGCCCTGGTCGGACCAGCGCAGCCGGTAAATCGCGCTGTCGCTCAGGCCAATGGCGGGCGAGCGCAGCAGTCCGGCCAGTGCCAGGTCATCGGTTGGGTCGGCCAGGGCGGCCAGCGCATTGAGCAGATCGCGGATTTCGGGGCGATCATAAAAGCCGCGTCCGGCAATGGTTACAAAGGGAATGCCGGCTTGCTCCAGCGCGTCTTCGTAAACGCCGAAGGCAGTGCTGGCCCGAAAGAGCAGAGCCACATCCTGCCACTCGATTTGACCGCCAGCCTGCAACTGGTGCAGCCGTTCCGCCAGGCCAGCCGCCGCCGTTTGCCGTCCCGTTTCCTTGTTCTCACCCAGTCCCAATTGAAATTCCAGGTACGGCAGGCTCATCTGTTCGCGCGGCTGTGGGCGATGGGCCAGGAGCGGGGTAAAGGGCACTTCGTAGGGCCGGGTCGGGTCATCGGCAGCGGGCATCAGGGGGGACAGCAGGTTGTTGGTCAGTTCCACCAGAGCCTTGTGCGCCCGAAAGGTCAAATCGAAGTTGATTAGTGCGCCACCAGCGGCTTTAATATCGGCCTGCACCTGGCGAAAAACGGTCACATCCGCGCCGCGAAAGCGATAGATGGACTGTTTGGCGTCACCCACCACAAAGAGGGAGGCGGGAGGCGAGGACTCGTGACGCGAGGAGGCGACAGATTCTCTTTTCCTCGTGTCCTCTTCTCCTCGCGTCCTCGTCTCTTCCCCTCCTCTTCTCCTCGCGTCCTCTTCTCCTCGCGTCCTCGCCTCATCGAACCCGGCCAGGGCATAGACAATCTCGCGCTGGCGCTGGTTGGTATCCTGAAACTCGTCCACCAGCAGGATGGCGTTGATTTCGCGCTGCCAGCGAGCGCGCACGGCGGCGTTGCCGGCCAGGAGTTGGGCGGCCAGTTGCTCCAAATCGTCAAAATCCAGCGATTGGGCTTCGTTTTTGTAGTCCTGGTAAATGGTCTGAGTTTGCTCAAACAGGCGGCGAATTACCGGCAGCCGCTCCGCCGCCTGCCGGTCGAGCGTCCAGCGGCAGGGTTTTTTGGCGTCTACCAGCCCACTTACCACCTCGTCGAAGTGATCGCGCAGCAGCGCCATTGCTTCTCGCGCCGCCGTCAAATCGTCGGGCGACCAGTTGCCTTTGACCCCGCCGGTCGAAATGGCTTTACGCAGGCCAGCAGCGCGGGGTACAGCGCATCCCAATCCTGCGCCGCTTGCGCCTGCTGCGCCTCGGTCCAACAGGCCAGAACTTCCCGGCGGGCCAGTTCCAGCTTGTCCGACTCTTGGGAGGCCCTCACTTGGGCCAGGGCTGCCAGGGCCGACTGCCAGGCCGGGGTGGACAGATGGGCGGTGAACCACTGCGCCAGCACTGTGTTCCACAGCGGCAGGGGGTCAGCCGGCAGCGCGGCCAGGGCCTGGATGGCATCCAATCGGTTTTCCAGCAGATTGGTCAGCAGGCCGCGCAGTTGGGCTTCGGACCACAGGCTAAAAAGTTGGGCCGCTTCCGGGTCGGTGGTGGCCCAGGCCAGCCCGGCCTCGACGCGCGGGCGTTGCCAGAGAGCGCTCTGCCCTTCGTCCAGCACCACAAAGCCGGGATCGAGGCCGGTCTCGGCGGGATGCGTCCGCAGAATGATGGCGCATAGGCTGTGAATGGTGCTGATGCGGGCGGCGTCGAGGGCGCTGAAAGCTTCCTGCCAGCGCTCCCGGCCGGCGGCGGGACACTGCTCCAGCCAGCGGGTGATTTCGGCCCGAATGCGGTTGCGCATCTCGCGGGCGGCTTTATCGGTGAAGGTAATCGCCAGCAGCGAGCGCAGCGGCAGGCCCGACTCCAGCAGGGCCAGGTAGCGCCCGACCAGCGTCCGGGTTTTGCCGGAACCCGCTCCCGCCGTGACCGAGACGGCCACTTCGCCGCTGGTTGAGGCGGTGCGCTGCTCGTCGGTGAGGGGAAAGAGGGAGAGGATGGAGGAGGTGTTCTGCATCGGCTCAGACCGTTGTCGGATCTACAGCCACAATTCCCACCCGGTTATAGCGAATGAAGTCGCTGGTGTTAAAAGTGAGGAGATGGGTTACGCCATAAACCTTCATCGCAGCGACAAGACGAGCATCATGAACCTGAACACCTGACACATTAAACTCAACAACGATTTGACGCCATTCAGAGTAGAGGGTGGGGGTGTCGGCGAGTAATGGAAAAAGATATTCAACAAGGTGTAACAAACGATCTGCAACAGCGGGGGTCAACCCAAATCCATTTCTGGCAGTGGGGCGGATGACAACATTCCAAAACTCAACGCAATTCTGTGGAGTGATGCGCAACTGATGGGCGTCATCGCGCAATTTTCGCACAGCGGTTCGAGCAAGGGAATGGAGCGGATGAGCCCGATCGGCGAAGCGTAACAGTACATTCGTGTCTGCGAGGTAAATCACGGTTAGGGATGGTCCTCATAAATACCAGCGCGGCTAATCCCATAATCTGACAGCAGAGGCATATTTGGCTCCATGCCCGCCATCAATTCGTCGGCTAATTGATCGGCAATTGATTCAAAAGCTTGATGGCCGAGTTGATCGGTGTCCTGCTGAAGCAGTTTTTCGATAGTCGGGCTAAATGCCTGTACTAACAATTGGCGAATACCCTCAGTATCATGCGTAGCTACCCCCATCCGCAACTGTACCTCCACTTCGGGTGACAATTCAAGCGTAATAATCATCGTAGCGCCTCCTTCTTGAATATATAGCTATCTTACCTATCTTCCAAACCATCGTCAAGTAAGATGAGTTACCACCCCTTCGACTCATACCGCCAGCAAAAACTGGCTCCTGGACAGTGACCCGGACAGCCGGCGGGCGGCGGGATGGGTGGAAAATGGCCGGCCCGCACCCCGGCGATGTGGTTGAAGGTATGGGTTAGGGCTGTGGCTAAAGCGCCCTCAACGCCCCCCTCGAAATCAGCCAGTTTGAGGCTGCTGGTTTTAGCGGAACCGACTCGGGTTGAGCCAATGTGCCAGTAAAAGCCATCAGCCACTTCGCCTAGGGCCAGGGCATCGCGGGCCGCCAGGGCGTACAGAGCGATTTGCAGCCGCCGCCCTTCGACCAGATCACGGACGGTGATGGGGGTTGAGCCGGATTTGTAGTCAATCAGGCACAGGCGGCCGGCGGCGTCCTGGTCAACCCGGTCAATGAAACCGCGCAGCCGGAACTCGTCGCCGTTACGCTGGACCACCAGGGGCGGCTGATCCCGCATGCCAAAGATTTGTTCCTGGGCCACCGGGGTGCTGTTCTGCGTCGCCTCGGCCAGGGCGACCAGGGTATTGGCCATGATTTGCTCCAGTTCGCGCCGCTGCATCTGCCACAAGGCGGTGGGACGAAAACCGTAGGCCCGCGGCGCTTCGTCAAAAACCTTTTGAGCCACGGCTGGCAGCAGCGCCAGCAAATGTTCGCCGTCGGCCTGCGGGCCGGTCTGCCGGTAGACTTCTTCCAGGATTTCGTGGTACATGCTGCCCAGGATGAAAATATCGTAGCCTTCGGCCGGCGGCAGACGGGCTTCCAAAACCAGGTCCTGACCCAGCCAAAAATGATGCGGACAAATGCCGTAAGCTTCCAGGCGACTGGCGCTCCAAATATGGTCGGAGTTGTAAACCAGCGCCAACCGATCCGCCAGATCGGACAGGTCGCCCTCAAAGGGGCCTTCCGGCTCGACGGCCAGCCTGGCCCGCAGCACCATCGCCCCGTGCCACAGCCGGGTTGTTGCCTGGTTTGACCAGTGCGGCGGTAGCTCAAAATCGGCCAGGTTGAGCAGGGCCAGCGCCCCGGCCAATTCCGGCGGCGAGGCGACTTCGCTCCAGGGCAGGGGGTCTTCCGGGCGCAGATGCAGCAGCGGCGCGTTTGCGACCAGCCGGCGTACCTCGGCCCAATAGGGGGACGGTTCCCAGGTTTGCCCGTCGTCGGCCAGGTAGGGCCGGCAGAGCAGTAACTTTTCGCGGGCGCGGGTAACGGCCTGATAAAACAGGCTGATCTCGTCGCCGCGCAGCCGGGTTTCCAGGCCGGTCAGGCCAGCCTGACGCAGGGCGGGGCGATCTTCTTCCCGTAGCAAAATATCTTCCCGTTCGGCTCGCGGAAAGTCACCTTCGGCCAGGCCGATGAGAGCCACAGCCCGAAAAGACAGACCGCGCGCGTTGACGACCGACAGCACCGGGATGGCTGCTTGCAGCGGTTCGGGCGGGGGCAGGTAATAGGTGGCCCCTTCGACCGCGCCGGCCAATTCGGCGTAGAAGAGTTCGTAAGTCATCAACTCATCCCCGGCAGTTTGTTCAAAAAACGAGCCGGTCAGGACCAGCCCCCGTAGCACATCTTTGAAAGCCCGCAAGGCCGCCAGGTCACGAGAGCGGGTGGCGGGGGCGGCCCGGACGCGGTGGACCAGGCCGGAGGAGTCATCGGTTGTAACGTTCAACGTTGAACGTTCAACGTTTTCCGGGTCGTCGCCGATGAGATTTTCTACGAAGGCGGCGAAGTCGCGCAGGGTGGCTCGCGGCGGTGGAGTCAGGTAAGTGACAAAGGCTTCGAAGGTGGTTTGCAGGGCGGTGGCGTCAGCCGGGGTCAGGTGATCGGGCGGGGGAAAATCTTCGTCGGTGGGCGTTTCAACATTTGAGCGTTTCAACGTTTGCACGCGCAGCGCTTCGCGCCACTGGTCAAGCCCCTGCATCACCAGGCCCTGCCGGGCGACGGTGTCGAGGCGGTCGGCGGCGGCAGGGGTGAGACCGGGGACGAGGTGCTCGAAGTAGGGACTGCGCCAGGTGTCAATCAGCGGGCGGCGGGACCAGTTGCCGTCGGCGCCGGTTTTGAGGGGCAGGGCCAGTAATAATAACAGGGCGGCAATCGCCGGGTTAGCGGCCAGATTCAAGCCTTCGCGCCAGTGCAGGGTCAGACCAAACTCGGCAGCAATTTCTTCGATGAAGGGGCGGTAGGCAGCCAGATCGCGGGCGATGAGGGCCACTTCGTTGGGGTGCAGTTCAGCGCGGACCAGGCCGGTTTTGAGCCAGCGCAGAGCGGCCCGGGCTTCTTCGGTGCGGTTTTGGGTTTCGATAAAGGTGATGGGATTGGAGATTGGAGATTGGAGATTGGAGATTGGGCGAGGCTGCATTTCAAACAGGTTGGCTTCCAGGTAGGCCAGAGTCGGGGCAATGGACGGTAGAGATAGTTCCGGGAGTGGCTCTGGCTCAAGAGTGAGCGCCTGGCTGACGGCTTGCAGAGCGCGGGTGAAGCGGCGGAGAACAGGGCGCGTCTGGGTTTTAACGTTTAACGTTGAACGTTCAACGTTAAACGTTAAAACGCCGGTCAGGGTGATGATGGTTTCGGCAGCGCGTTGGGAGAGGAGTTTGAGGACTTCTAACTGGGTGGGGTTGAATTCGTCGAAGCCGTCTACGAGGAGCAGATGCAGGTGGCGGGCCAGGTTGGGTTGGCGTTCCAGGGCCAGGGCGGCCAGCCAACCCTGCCCTTCGAGGTCTACCCAGCCGTTGTCCAGCAGCCAATCCTGGTATGCAGAGTAAATCTCGGAAAGTTCCAGCAGGCGGGGGTCGGACCGGGGCAGGCTGTGAACGGCCTGCCGGAAGTCATCGCGGCGGATGCGGGCGCGCTTGAGTTCTTCGATCAGGACACGCAGCGCGGTCACAAAACCGGGTTTGTCGCTCAGGGGAGCATAGTAGGTCAGGCGGCCTTCATCGGTCAGGCGCAGCACAATGGTGCGCAAGAGGCGATACTGCACCGCTTCGGGCAGGCGCGGCTCCGGCTGACCGGCCCAGGCCAGCACTTCGGCGTAAAGGTTGTAAAATGTGCCCAGGTTTACCCCAAGCGCACCGCCGCCGTCGCTCAAGCGGCGGCGAAAGGCGTCTACCTGGGGCTGGTTGGGCAGGATAACGGTGATAGAGGCCAGCGGATCAGCCGCGCGAGTCTGGCGGATACGCTCCAAAACATAAGCAGTTTTGCCATGGCCGGCGGGAGCGAGGTAAAGATGGGTAGCCATCGGAACATTTAACGCTTTTTGCCACAACAATTTTTGTGTTTTTTTACCGCTACCATGGGGACAGGAATCATTCTGTCCTATTTTGGTCTCTTTCTGGGCAACCTCCGGAAATAATTCGTAAAATGGTTGATAGATCATGGCTCAATTTCACTTCCCCGGCTTATGTATCACTCTAAGATGAGTCCCGACCTAGTTCCAGGTCTCCCAGAGTAATAAGACTTTCCAAATCGTCTAATTCATCGGGCTGCCATTTGGCGAAAACTTGACGGGCAGCCTGACGATCCTCTACAGAGGCCAAACCCAACATGCGAGAAATATCGGCTAAATCTTGAAGCCGGCTGGCTTGAAATTTAAGCAAGACGAGATAGGGCAGAGAAAGTACCGGCAGTCCTTGAGGGTCTGTTTGGAGTTGCTTAAAAGCTTCTGACAACCAGGGATCATTAATTTCAACCACATCCACTGATTGGCCCTCTGGGGTCTCCCAGGCACTACCACCAATGGTCAAGTCTTGCCGATAAACGAAACCCGCCGACGATAACCGCTTGTGGGCTTTCTTGGAGTTAGAACTGGCTATTAGAATATCTAAATCTTGCGTAGTTCGTTCGGGCATATAAGCCCGTGTGGCGACACCACCAATGACAGCCCAGGGTATACCTTTTAGAATGGGTGATAGATCCGGCCATTTCTGTGCTGCCATGCGCTGCTCCAATAGGCTAATTGCGCTCCCTGTCCCCGGCCTGGCTCGCCGTCGAGCCATTTCCAAAAGCATTCGCCGTTGGGTAGCGACTGTTGTTTCGACAGGCAAGGAGGGCAAATTCATCTTACAAGCCTGCCTCCGCCACCAACTCATACCCTTTGTTGACCAAATCTTGCACCGTCTCGATCAGGGTTTCGGCGGTTTCGAGGGAGGGGGGTGGGGCTTCCTCTTCGTCCGGGCCGGGAGGCGTGGTCAACTCACGGACCTGGGCCAGGCGAGCGGCCAGGGCGGGGTCGAGCCGCTTCGTTTCGACCAGTTCGGCCTGGATGAGCCGGGCCGAAGGCAGGTCGGGGCCGGGTTCGCGCTCTTTGAGCAGAGCCAGGTGAGCGGTCAGCGCCCAGCCAAGCGACTGGTGAATAGGCCGCAGTACCTCTTCAGGGAAGCCGCCTTGCAAGACCACACGGGCCAGTTGCAGCCGCTTGTTGGCCGTGTCGAAGCCGGTCCGCGCTTTTTGCAGCTTTTGGGTGTCGGCGGTGCGGGCATCTGGCGCGGGCAGCGAGGGGGCGCGGTAGCCTTCGGCTTCTGGCGAGGCAGCCTGCTCCACTGCGCCGCCGGTCAAGGCGACCAGGGTGCGATAGCTTTCCGGTTCCATCAGGTGCAGACCGGGCAGCGAGGCCGTGTCACCAAAATGCTCGGCGATAATCTTTTCAATCTGAGGCCGCAGTTCGGTGGGGGCGCGGTCAACCACCACCAGAATATTGCCCTCGCCGGACGCACCGGGCAGAGGCGCAACGCGGCGTACCAGCATAATGCGTCCGGGGAACTGGGCCACCAGCCGGTCGGCCAGGCCGCGCAGGGTGGGCGCGGGGGTAGCCTCCGGCTCCGGCGCGGCTTTGGGAGCCAGGTCGAGCTTGACTTCAGGCGGCGGCGCGCCGAGCATTTCGTCAATCTTTTGCAGCAAGTTCTGGCCGGAGTCGAAAAAGGTAATCTCGCCCGGCGATTCCTCACCGCCGAAGACGCCGGCAAAAATGTTGCGCTTGGTGGCCAGGGTGTCGAGGATGCGCTCCTCGATGGTGTCTTTGGCAATCAGGTTGATGACGTTGACCGTGTGCAACTGGCCGTGACGGTGGGCGCGGGCGATGCGCTGATCCAGCACCGCCGGGTTCCAGGGTAAATCCAGGTTGACCACCAGGCTGGCCGCTTGCAGGTTGAGGCCGACCCCGCCGGCGTCGGTGGAGAGGAAAACGTTGCACTTGTCGTCGTTGAGAAAACGTTCGATGAGTTCGCCACGTTTGGGGGTGGGCACGTCGCCGCTGAGGGTGACGTGGCCCAGGTTGAGCCGGTCCAGCACCGGGTAGGTCAGGTGGAGCATGTTGGTCCACTGGCTGAAGAGGATGGCTTTGTGACCGTTGTTCGCCACTTCGTCGTCCAGAATGTCGGCCAGTTCTTGCAGCTTGGGCGATGTTTTTTCGCGGTCTTTGGGCGACAGGTCGGGGTCGTGCAGGGC
>JAAUSP010000286.1 GCA_012032575.1 Anaerolineales bacterium
GCGGCATCACCACTTCGCTCCTGGCCGGAAGTATTGGCGGGACGAAGGTGGCTAACGGGGCCGTAACTACCGACAAACTGGCTGCCAACTCAGTGGCCTCTAATCAAATCGCCAATGGCGGTATTCAGCTAGTTGACCTGGCTCAGAATGACTGTATTGATACCCAAACGATGGCCTACTACTCCGGTATAGGCTGGAGTTGCGCTAACGACGTCCCTACCGTAGTTTCGGCGGGGCCGGGAATTACCGTAAACGGTTACGACCTGTCGGCCCGTACCGGCAGCGGACTGCGTGTTACCGCCGACATGATTGAGGCCAATTTTCTGCCGGTCAACAGTGGAACCGCCAGCGGCGGGGCCGGCTCGGCCACAACCGTCTCACGCAGTGACCACAATCACGATGATACGTATGTCAAAGCCAGTGATAGTCCCGGCAATGGGGTAAACGGTGATGTCACCGGCAGTTATTCGGCAGGTTTCAAGGTAACCGGCTTGCAAGGGATTCCCATCTTCAATACCACTCCTCAAAATAACCAAATTTTAAGCTATAACGGCAGCCAGTGGGCACCGACTGATTATGGTTTCCCTTTTGAAATTGACCTTACATCGGTGGCAAATTCCGGTCGAGAAGATGCGGTAGGCCAGGTCTGGGCCACTTGTCCTGCGACGGATCGCTTGCTAGTAACCGGGGGTTGTCAATGCGGCGGCTCAGGTGCGGAACGTACGATGGAACGCGCCTATCCGGTAGGCCAGTATACCTGGTTTTGTGACTGTATGAACGGCGGTGCAACAGCCGCAGGTAATGAAGCTTTTGCTATGTGCATCAAGAATTCATATCCATAAGTCTAATCTCTCAGGAAAGCAAAAAAGATAGTACTCGTTTTTTCTACCTGCCCAATCTGCTCCCAACAAGGTTACCGTCATGAAAAACATCTCACCTGTCCAAAATCATCCTCGTACACTGGGCCATAACCTATTTTTAGCTCGGTTCGGAGTTAAACCTGTTCATCAATGGGGCCATTGGCTTATGGGATTGCTCCTGGCTTTACTTTCACTAGGCGGGGTAGTAGTGGCTTCAGCCCAGGGGGGGAGCTATGAATTGACCGCCTGGACAGTTGACGGCGGCGGCAAAGTGGAAATTACGGGGGGTGGTTACACTTTATTTAGCACAGCCGGTCAGCCGGAGCCGGTCCGGCCATTAGCAGTGGCAATTATACTCTGCAAAGTGGGTTCTGGCCCAGTAAAAATCCGCTGCACCTGGTGTATCTCCCTTTCGTCGTCAAGCCGGGCGGACCCGATCTGGTGGGCAGTTTTACCCTCAACCCGGCCGGACCGAACTTCAATGCAGGCCAGGCGGTGGTTATCAACGCAGTGGTAACCAACCAGGGTAATGTTCCGGCAAGTGCCTTTTGGGTTGATTTTTACATCAATCCGGCGGCAACACCAAGCGTCAACCATCCCTGGAATTCTCTGTGTGGAATGACTCCGTGCTATGGCCTGGCCTGGTACATTTCTGGCGGTCTGGGGCCAGGCCAAAGTATTAACCTCACTTCTACCCCCGGCAGTTATGCCGTCGACCATTCGATTTGGCCCGGTTATTTTGCCGCCGGGACCAGCCATTTGCATCTTTATGTGGATAGCTGGAATCCCGGTGTTAACAGCGGTGGGGTGAGTGAAAGCCGTGAAGACAATAATCTCTACAGCCTGCCCGGCGGGGTAAGTGTGAGTGGTATGATGACTGCTACCGAATTGCCTGCGCCGGACAGTCTGCCTGATCGTCCGGCTCGTTATTAAAAATGTAACCCTCTGGAACGGATACAACCATGGATACTATCTCACAATTTGAACAAAACTATCGGCGTTTGCTAGAAGATGCTGAGGCCGGGAAGATAAGCCAGGAGGCTCTGGCTGCGGCCCTGGATGCTCTCCAATTTCAAGATGAGCAGGGACGCCACTGGGTTATGGGTACTCAAAACCAAACCTGGTATTATCATAATGGGCAATCCTGGCAAACAGGAAACCCGTACCGATTTCAAAAAGTCGTTCTGTCAGAAATTCCGGTTGGTAGGCAGCCGAGAGTATCCGGCTTTTACCGGATCGGCTTTGCCCTGCTGAGTTTGGTCGTTCTGATCTTGTTGCCCTTATTTATACTGCCAATGGCCGGAGCTGCCCCTGGTAATCTACCCCCTTTAGCCCCATCCCCGCGTCCGCCCCTTTCTGGGGATGACAAAAAAGATGGGGGAGGAGGCTCCACCGGTGCTATTTACGGCACAATCACCGACTTGAGCACCAATCTACCTGGAGCCGGGGTTGAGGTTTCTATTAACGGCCAAATTGTCCGCACGGATGGGGCAGGGCGCTATTCGATCACCGGATTGAATGCCGGCAACTACACTGTAACACCAGAAATGAGGGGCCAGGGTACCCCTGCTCAGACCCCGGTCTCCGTTTATGTGGATGGTATCAACAGTATCACGGTAGATTTGGGGTACTATAGCGGACCACCACCCACCGCTACCCCTCAGCCTTCACCCACCTTTACCCCAACCCCACGCCCGGCCGCGACGATTTCGCCCCAGGCCAGCCCAACCGCGATGCCGCCGTCGGGAGGAGTCATCGAAGATCGGTCGGTAGTCATTATCGGCCTTGGCTTGTTACTGGTTGGCTGGGGCTGGGTGTTATCCCAAGAAAGGATCAGTCTCTAAACCGTGAAGTGGATTTTTATTTTACTTTTATTAGCTGGGATGGGCCTGATCCTGACGAGCTGGGGTGATGCTCAGGCTAAAAAAACGCCTACCTCTACTCCTTCACCAACCGCCACCAGCGACTTCAGTTTTTACCAGGCTCACAATAAGGCTACCCCGACCCCTATTCCTACACTTTCGTCCGCCCCGGCGTCGGCCTGCCCGCTGTCTGATTTGTGGACCGGTATTCATATTTCGGCCAGCGGCAGCTACACCGAAACCGAAAGTGCCGCCGCCGGGCCAATGGTTTGCCGGATCCAACCCGGTTCGTGTGCTTATCATCTTTGGTGGGCAACCTAAATTCAACGCTTAAGTTTAAACGGGAGGAAGAGGCAGCTTATGGCGACGAAGACCTGCTAATGCATCCGGCCATGCTCTTGCCACTCAGCCGCCTTAATCAACTGGTTCAGGAAGAGTGGGGCGGCACCGTACAATTGCGCATCACCGATGCCTATGACTCTCTGCTTGAGCACGATCTGGGCCAGGCCGATGTGAACCGGCGAATTTCGCAGCATTTTGAAGGCCGCTCGGTTGATCTGACCACCTGGCCCATTGATACTGCTCGCTACCCACGTTTGTGCATCCTGGTCCATTGTGCCGGCTTTGCCTGGGTACACAATGAAGGCGATCATTGCCATGCCACCATCAAAGCTGAAAGTCTTTGCCACCAGTGTCAGGATTAGCTGAGATTTAACAAACAGGAGAATAGCCCTTGAACAAGTGGATTAATCACTACTATTTTTACATCCTGGTTTTGTTATTGTTCAACTGCGCTTGCGGCCTTTCTGGTCCTGTGGCCTCATCCATCCAGCCAACCGTTAGCATGGTCAACTTTGCCGTTACCGTCATCGTACCGAATACGGCTACCCCTACGGCTACTTTAACCCCAACTGCTACTTCATCACCCATCCCGATACCTACCTTGCCGCCCAGCCCAACCGCTACGCTTTCGCCAATACTTTCGCCCACATCTCCGCCGGTATCAACTGATATTGATCCAGCAGCGCTGATACCCCCCACCCCCACCCTTGCCTCCACCGCACCGAACCCACCCCGGCTGTTTCGCCCACCCCGGCTGGCCCGCCGCCGCCGGCTGGTTCAATTGAGCTGTTAGCCCCCGAAAACAACACGGTTTTGGCCGCTAACATGAATGAGTTGGAATTTAAGTGGACCTGGCACGGCGATATAGCTCTGGAACGCTGTCAGGGGTTGCCGGAGTACGGCTTTGAAGTGAGGATTTGGCCGGCTCAAGACGGCTTTGGCCCTTTAGGCGCAATGGATGCAGCCAAAAATAAAGAAGACCCGTCTTTTGGCTGCAATGCCGAGAAGGGTATATACACCTACCTGTTAAAATATCTTCAAAGCAAACCGGGCGTTAAAACAGTTGGAGCCGGTAAATTTCTATGGGATGTGACTTTGGTGCGTTTGAATCCTTATCAACCGCTGTTGACCACCACCCCACGTCTGTTTGAAATCTCGTTTGACTATCACGGTTTCCTTGATCCCTTTGGAGCCAAATTGAGCTGCACCGACTTTGGTTCCTGGGCCGAAGCCCAGGCCGTGTTTCTAGCTGCCGGAGGACCAGGCAAGGACTCCCATGAATTAGACCCGGATGGCGACGGTCGAGCCTGCAATGAGCTGCTAGACTGACGAGAGGTATAGGGTGTCTGGCGGAATTGCCGCCGGTGTCTGTCACCTGGTTGGCTATCGGGGTGATTAGGTAGGCCGTCGTCGGGGCCATCCCAACCCTCGCCGGACGCGACAATACTGTAGACCGTCTGCAACGTCAAGCCATCACCTGGCGGACTCACACCCGCCAGCGTGGCCAGTTGATCAAAGCCATTCGGGTCACTGACGCCACTCACTGTCAGGGCCAAGTCGCTCGCCTCAACCCCGGTCACGTCCCCGCTGAAAGTTACATCTGAGTATAACGCAGCCCCCAATCAAATTCAAGTGTCAGAAATGTCATTGTTTTGTTGATGAATACAGGGTAACGAGTCAAGGACATAACAAGCAAAAGAGTTATAGTAGAGGATAAGACCATAAGGTTTCAGCTTCAACATCGGCGGTATAATCCATTTGGGTCAACACATCTCCACAGGAGGACGACATGATGGTATCTCGCGTAACCTGGTCAAAGCTTTTCTTGGTTCTGTTACTGGCTGGTTCAAGTATTGAGTTGTCACAACCGTCAGCAGCAAAAGCGCTGCTTCTCGCCTCATCAAATGAGGAGGCGGTTAATTTCCCCGCTTCCACTCCCCCAACCGCGCAGCTTTTACCTGTGCCTCAAACCCAGAGTGACCCCCGCGCCAAAATTGAGCCAGCCTTGCTGGAACAAATAACAACTGCCGGCCAAACTGATTTTTTTGTCTGGATGAGCCAGAAAGCCCAACTTAAGCCGGCTAACCAACTCAAATCAAGGCAAGAAAAAGGGCGTTTTGTCTTTGATACTTTGCGGGCAACGGCAGAAGAGAGCCAGAAAGGACTGCGGGCGGAACTTGACAGGCAAGGGTTGGGTTATCGGCCCTTTTACATTGCTAACAAAATTTTTATCCGTGGCGGTACTCAGACTCTCCTGCTGAATATTGCCGCCCGGCCCGATGTAACCAAAATCACGGCCAACCATACCTTTCAACTTGAGGAACCTATCGTTGACCACAACACGCCGGACCACCTCCTGACGGTGGAATCCAACCTCTCTTTTCTCAATGCCGATGACGTATGGGCTTTGGGCGTAACCGGGCAGGGTACCGTCCTGGCCGGCAATGATACCGGCCTCAGTTGGAACCACCCGGCGCTGATTAACCATTATCGCGGCTGGGATGGGTTGTCGGCCAATCACAACTACAATTGGTGGGATGCGACCGACGCCTATCCTACTATCCCCAACGATGGCCACGGCCATGGCACTCACACCACCGGCACCATGGTTGGTAACGATGGCGGCGCTAATCAGATTGGTATGGCTCCTGGCGCCAAGACCATTCATTGCAAGAATATGACTGATTGGGGAGGTGGCAGCGACCTGACCTTCAGTGAGTGTTTTGAATGGGACCTGGCTCCCTGGGACCTGACCGGGGCTAACCCCCGACCTGACCTGGCTCCTGATGCTATTAATAACTCCTGGGGTTATTTTGGGGGTAATTATCCCGTGTTTGAAGATGAAATTGCTGCCCTACAAGCAGCCGGTATTTTAGTTGAAGTCTCAGCCGGCAATTCAGGGCCAAGCTGTGCCACTCTTGGCTCACCCGGTGACTATCGCCATGTACTAACGACGGGTTCGGTGGATCATGCCGGTGGCAATTTGCCCGGCACCCTGACGAGCTTTAGCAGCCGGGGGCCGTCGGGCCTATACCCCAGTCCATCCAATTATTTTCCTGATATTCTGGCTCCCGGTGAAAACATTCGCTCTAGTTTGCCGGGTGGTACCTACGCCAGTTGGAGTGGTACCAGTATGGCCGGGCCGCATGCTACCGGACTCATCGGCCTGATGTGGTCAGCCAATCCTGCGCTCCGTGGATTAATAACTGAGACGGTCCAGATCATCGCTGACACCGCCAGACCTTTAACCGGTCAGCCCGGCTCCAACTGCGGGGGTGATTATATCAGCGGACCTAACAATGACTGGGGGTATGGCAGTATTGATGCTCTGGCCGCTGTGCAGGGGGCGTTGCTCTATGGCGGCAGCGGCACTCTGGCCGGGGCTGTTACCGATGCCTCAACAGGCCAGGGCCTGGTGGGAGCACTGGTACAGGCTACAGCCGACTCAATCCGAACCCGACAAACCACCAGCGGGGTGGGAGGTCTTTATTCAATGAGGGTCGTCAGCCAGACTTACACGGTAATCGTCTCCGCCTACGGCTATCAGCCCCAAACCATCAGCAATTTGTCTGTTATCTCTGGCTCTACCACAACCCTGAATGTCCAACTCACCCCCGCGCCAAATTATGTCGTGTCGGGTACTATCACCGATGTAAATACCGGCTGGCCCCTCTATGCCCGCATTAACATTGATGGCTATCCCGGAGGTTTTGTCTGGAGCGATCCGGTTTCGGGCTTTTACAGGGTTACTCTGGCCGCAGGCGTTCCTTACACGTTTACGGTGGATCCCTGGCTGGATGGCTACAATAGTGCCAGCCGCTCTATAGCTGTTCTGGCAGGCAACAAAACCGAGAATTTTACCATAGCCGTTGACATAGCCGCCTGCACGGCGCCTGGTTATAAACGCCATTATGTTTATTTAACTAATTTTGAGGCTAATAGCGGAGGATTCATTCCCACCGGGGTGACTTCCTGGGCCTGGGGTGTACCCACCACCGGGCCTGGTCAGGCTAATTCCGGCCTAAAGGTCTGGGCTACCAACCTGTCCGGCAACTATTACGATAACGAGGATGGTTATACCCTCTCACCCAATATAGATTTAAGTCGCCACAGTGGCCGACCACTCATTCTGACCTGGTGGCAGTGGCTGCGAACCGAAGGCAATTACGACTACGGCAGCGTAGAAGTTAGCAGCGATAGCGGCGCAACCTGGACACGTGTTTATGGTGAAGTGAGCGGCCAGATAGATTCAGCCTGGACGCAGCACGTGGTTGCGCTCAGTCCGGGCTACGCCGTGAGAAATTTTCGAGTCCGCTTCCGCTTCCGGTCCGATACCAGTCTTACTTATCCTGGTTATTACCTGGATGATGTTGGCCTCAGTACGGGTTGTACCAAACCGGCTGGCGGCCTGGTGACCGGCCACGTATACGATGCTAACACCGGCGACGCCTTGAATCAGGTCAGGATTGCCAGTGACAGCGCCTCAGCCGATCAAACGGTCACCGCCAGCACCCCGGACGACCCCGTTGTAGCTGATGGTTTCTACATTCTTTATTCCTCACGGACCGGCAAAAATCCCTTTACCGCAACAGGTGACGGCGGTTATGGCAGCAATCGGCGTCAAATCAAGGTGGTCGCGGGGAGAGTTGCAACCCGGGATTTTCACTTGCCGGCCGGCCGATTGAGCGCCTCCCCTGACAATTTTATAGTCACGCTCGCACTTAATCAAAACGCTAGCCGTACTCTGACGCTCCACAATCGGGGTGGCCTGGCGGCTGGGTTTAACCTGATGGAGATTAATGCCCCGCCGCCCGAATCACAACCGACCGGCCCCTTTGCCACCCCTACCCGCAATATCCCTGCCAAACACCTGTATGATCGAGAGGCTTCAACCTTGTCCGGGTTTAACCCGCCTGGGGCAACTATTCTGGCCGGTGGTGAGATCATTACTACCTGGCCGACCGGCTTAACCTATGCCTGGGGCATTGGCTTCAATACCGAGGCCAACGACCTGTGGTTGGGAAACATCGCCGCAGCGGGTGGCAACGATTTAAACTATCGCTTTCTGACCGACGGCCAGAACACCGGCGACACCATTGATACCGCTCCCTGGGCCGAGGCCTTTGCGGCTGACCTGACTTACAACCCCCGCACCGGCATGCTATGGCAAGTAAATGTGGGGGGTGACAACTGCATCTACGAACTTGATCCTGATGTCCGTACCTCAACCGGTCACAAGATTTGTCCAGCCTTTAGCACGTCGCAACGCGGCCTGGCCTACGACCCAACGACGGACACCTTTTATACTGGCTCCTGGAACGATGGTCTCATTCACCACTTTAACACCTCCGGAACAATTCTGGACTCAAAGGGGGTTGGCCTCGGCATTTCCGGCCTGGCTTTTAACCCGGCTACGCATCATCTGTTTGTAATGACCAGTTCACTGGAAGGGCTAGATGCCTATGTTTTAGATGTTGAACATAATTATACAGTGGTTGGCGGATTTAACCTCAACGACCTGGGCGCTTACGAGCAGGCCGGACTTGAACTTGATTGCAGCGGCCATCTCTGGACAGTCAATCAAAGGCGGCAGCAGGTCATTATAGCCGACTCGGGCGAAACCGGCGTTTGCGATTGGCGAGACATCACCTGGCTCAGCGAGACTCCCGTCAGCGGCAGTATTTCAACTAACGGAACACAGGCTGTTACCCTGACCTTTGAGACGACCGGCTTACCTGCCGGCGAGTACCAAACCCACCTGCGAGTTGGAGAAGATACCCCCTATGGTCGGCTCAATATCCCCGTGACTTTAATTGTAACAGGAGATCAATCACCTGAGGGTGATCTTAAAATATTTCTACCGCTTATCACTAAAAATTATCGGCGTGGCTCAAGTTAGATTGACACTTTCGGAAATTGGAGCCAGAAATTAACCACAGAGGCGCAGAGACAGAGAAAAACAATTAACCCCCGCTAAACGTCTGGTCTACCTGGATCAGGCGCTGATGCCAAAGCCATGCTGGGGTTTTATTAGCAACCGGACAAAAAACAATGCTAAGGCACATTTGTTCTAATAGGCATTGAGAAGCATGCTTGACAAGTTAAGGGAAGGAGGGATTTGTCAAATCGAGAAAATAACGTAAGTTAAAGGGATGGCCAAACGAAAAACCCGAAATGCAGATCATGTCCGGCGTAAAAATGTGCCCGGACCCACCAATGAAGCGATTGAAGCTCAGTTAAAC
>JAAUSP010000287.1 GCA_012032575.1 Anaerolineales bacterium
AATCAACAGATCGACGGCCGGCACTTCAATCCCCAACAACATCCGGCCCGGCGTTGCCTGTGCCGCTTCATACTGCGCCCGCACATCCTCGATCGTCGGCTCGGCAATGCCGAGCGCCTCGAAATACAGCGGTGTTCCGGCATAAATACGCTCCAGCCGCGCCAATTCAGCTTCCACAATCGGGCGAACAATCACCGTCGTACCGACGAGGCGCATGATCTACTCCCTGCTAAAATGCTCCGGTTGCTATCGTAGCATCGCGCTGTGACAGATGCGATCACAGTACCGCAGTGATCGGATTATGCAGCGAGAATGAAACAAATCCACAGCACAACAGACAAAACAGCAAGCCGGACAAATTCCGCACAATGCTTATCGTGGCGCCGACAGAAAAGCATGGGCGATCCTTGCGAGGTGTCGTGTCAGTACCGACGTGCTGGTGCGAAAAGGTTTATAATCGAAGCGTCATATCGCTGATTTATCTGAGGAGAACCGCATGAGCGAGAATACGACCGCATCAACCAATGCGGAACTGGATCGGCTCAGCGCCAATGCCATTCGCGCTCTGGCAATCGATAGCGTCCAGAAAGCCAACAGTGGCCATCCCGGCCTACCACTCGGCATGGCCGACGCAGCCTACGTCCTTTGGCGCCGCTTCCTGAAGCACAACCCCCACGATCCGAACTGGCCCGATCGCGATCGCTTCGTCCTTTCCGCCGGCCATGGCTCAATGTTACTTTACGCCTTGCTCCATCTTACCGGCTATGATCTCAGCATCGACGATCTCAAGCAATTTCGGCAGTGGGGCAGCAAAACACCCGGCCATCCCGAACACTTCGAAACACCCGGCGTCGAGACAACCACCGGCCCACTCGGGCAAGGCGTCGGTAATGCCGTCGGCCTGGCGATCGCCGAACACCGACCGGTACGAATCGGCCATGTAGGCCGCCGAAATTAACCCCAGGGCCAGAACGCCGGCCTGAAATGATTTGAGGGTGATACCAACGGCCACCGCCAACCCGAAGTAAATCCATAATAAAAATACGTAGAGGGGGAGGGTGCGCCCCAATTCGATATAGACCTGGGCCAGCAGCGACACCCAGCGCCGGGAGGATAAACGCATCAAGACCAAAACCAGGCCCAGGATCGAGGCTAAAATGATGGCCAGGGCGGCTACCTGATATGTTACAACCAGCCCCTCAACCAGCGTGTCCAGGTTGCGAGAAATTAAGTTCCACTGAAATTTGTATTTCATCGGTGATAACGAAAATTTTTTACCAAAAATGACCGGAGACCGAGGACCGGGTATTTGTCACCCGTTCCCGGTCTTCCGTCCCCGGTCTATTTTCAGAGGAGATTAGCGAGGTTTGCTATATTCTTCGAGTTTGGCCAGGTTTTCGCCCTGCCACTTGGTCCACAAGCCTTCCTGAAGCTTATGGGCGGCGTGGTAGCGCATCCAGTTTTCCAGCCAGGCGGCGGTTTTTTCATCGCCATGTGGCAGCATAATGGTGTTCATATCGGCAAAGAGGGCGCCGCCTTCCCAGATGTAAACCGGGGCGTCGGGGTTCTCGTCAATAAAGGGGATGGCGTTCCACAGGGCCACCAGCGAGGCCTGGGCGCGGCCGGTGGCTACTTCCAGCAGCGAGTCCTGCATGGCTTCAAAGGTGGTGTAGGTGGCATCGGGGAACCGCAGCTTGGCGCTGGCATCCTGGGCCGAGCCGGTCAGGTTGCTAAAGGTCACGCCGGCATCGTTCAGTTCGCTCAAATCGGTAAAGCTGAAATCGTTATTGACCAGCAGGATCGAATCTTCCATAAAAAGCGGCTCGCTGATAAAGCGGACAGCCTGGGCACGTTGGGGGCGAATAGTCAAGCCGATGCCGCTCCAATCGAATTGGCCGGCCTGCAAACCGGGAATGAGTTCGGCAAAGGGCAGTTCGACCCATTCAACGGTGACGCCCAAATCGGCGGCGATGGCGTTGGTGATGTCAACGCAATAGCCCATCGGCTCATTGGTATCGGGGTCGCGGAATTGCAGCGGCGGAAAGGTCAGGTCAACCCCGGCGCGGAGCACCCCGTTTTCGACCACCTGATCCACCAGGGCTATTGCCCCTTCCTGGCGGGCGTGAATAGCAATGGTTTTGTACTTTTCCGCCGGGTTCTCCGGCGCAGCTTTAGCCGCCGATACCTGTGACAGCCCCACAGCCCCCAGGCCCGCCGCGGTCAAACCGGCCATTTTGAGAAAATTGCGACGATTACTCTTTTCCATTGAAATCTCCTCCGAATATTTTTTTGATTTTAGGGAAAAACTAACCGTATGATAACATACAAAGTTCGGGGGTCAAGATAAAATTGGTATCAACTCATGATACCAACTGGTACTGAATCTACTCCAACTCCACGTCGGAACCAGGCAGGAAGGCCGGCCCGTTCATCACCAGATAGGTGATGTGACCGTCAAAAACATAGGGCACACTGCGCGGAACAAACACAAAGTCACCGGCAGCCACCGGGCCGGGCGGGTCATCGCCCACCTGAAACTCGCCCTCCCCCTCGATGATGTAATAAGCCCGGTCGCTGGCGTGGCAAACCATCTTCTTGTGATGCCCCCACAGTTTGACCCAGGTTATGCTGATATCGTCGCTGTGCTGTCCCCGGTAAAAAATTTTCTTCATCACCAGGGGATAGCCTTCTTCAGTTATTTCCGGCACATCTTGCGCTTTGATAATCATAGCGAAGAGGGGAGTAAGCAGTAGGAAGTAGGGAGTAGGGGAAGAGAGACCCACTACTTCTTATTTCTTATTTCTTACTTCTTACTCCTTACTCCCTACTCCTTACTTCCTGACCAACGCCCAGCCGCCGGGAAGAGCGATGACGGCCAGAGCAATTTTGATAGCGTCGCCAATCAAAAAGGGCAGCATGCCGGCACTGATGGCCGTGCTCACGCCCAGAAGAGTGCTCAGCCAGCCGACGCCGAAGGCATAAATGACCCCGTTACCCAAAACCAGCGCCAGGGCCGTAGTCCACCAGACCCGATCCCAGCCGCGTTCGGCCAACCAGCCGACAAGGGCCGCGGCAAAAACGAAGCCCACCAGATAACCCACGCTCGGCCCCAGCAGCACCGGAACGCCCGGAATACTGGACGGCGACCAGGCGCTGGTTCCACCGGCAAAGACCGGCAGTCCGGCCAGGCCCTCAGCCAGGTAGGCCAGGACGGCCATCAAACCCAGGCGGCTGCCCAGCAGCATCCCCGTGAGCAGCACCATAAGCGTTTGCATGGTGATCGGCACGGGCGTGAACGGCAGGGGAATGGCAATTTGGGCCGAGACGCCCAGCAGCAGGCTAAACAGCACAATCAGGATCACATTGTGCAGGGTTCGCCGCTGCGGCAAAACAACATCAACCAGGGTTAAGGGTACAGCTTGTGTCTGCATAGGTTTACCTCATTAGATTGAATTAATTGTGGGGACGTATCCTAACAAAATTGACCCGGCGTGACAAGAGCTAAACGGGTCAAAAGGGGAACCGAGTGGTATCAGTTTCGGAGATTAGAGATTCTTTTAATCTCCAATCTCCAATCTCTTTTTTCGTTAAATCTGCCGCCGCAAACGCGGGTCGAGGGCATCGCGCAGACCGTCGCCTAGAAAGTTAAAGGCCATGACAATGGTAAAAATGGCCAGGCCGGGACAGGCGCTGATCCACCACTGGTCGAAGAAGGCAATCCCATCAGACACCATGCGGCCCCATTCAGGGGTACTGGGTTCTGGCCCCAGGCCCAAAAAGCTCAGCCCCGAAAAGGAGAGCACCGCATTTCCTAAATCCAGGGTCGCCATCACCAGGCCCGGAGCCAGGCAGTTGGGCAAAATTGTCCGCCACAAGAGGCGTCCCTCTTTAACACCTATCGCCCGGCCGGCCAGGACATATTCATTCTCTTTGACCGTTAAAACCAGACCGCGCACAATGCGGGCATAATTAGGCCATAGTACGACGACAATGGCGATAACCGCATTGCTGATGTTAGGTCCCAGGGCCGCCGCCACGGCCATAGAGAGGATGATGCCGGGGAAGGCCATAAAAATATCGGTCGTGCGCATCAACACTTCATCCCACGCGCCGCCCCAGAAACCAGCAAAAGCCCCCACGATCGTCCCTACAATCCCGGCGGCCACGACAACAGCCAGAGCCGCCGGCAAGCTTATCCGTCCCCCATAGATAGCCCGACTGAGCACATCTCGTCCCAGTTGGTCGGTCCCAAACCAGTGGGCTGCACTGGGCGGCTGCAAACGTTCGGGGATGGCTTGTTTATAGGGATTATAGGGCGCTACCACCGGCGCGGCTATCGTAATCACAATCCAGAACAGCGCCAGCAGCAGACCCACCAGGGCCAAATGATTCCGTCGCAGAAAATAAACAGCCGCGCTCAACCGACTGCGCTGGGGCCGTCTGTTCAGTTGGGATACCTGAGCAGCGAGTGCCGGAGGATTAACCATCGAGGGTTGTGTCGTTGATTGCACGTCAAAATCACCTTTTTATCAGGGGCGTTGAGTCCAACTCATTGCGCTTCCCGCAAGCGGGGGTCCAAAAAGACGTAAGTTACATCAACTACCAGATTCACACCAATAAAAACACAGGCAATTAACATGGTGACGCCCATAATTGCCGGAAAATCCAGCGAAACCGAAGCCTGGTAAGCATACTGGCCAATACCGGGCCAGGAAAAGATCGTTTCAGTAAGAACCGTACCGGTGAGCAGGTTGCCGTAAGATAAGCCTAAAACCGTGACAGTAGGGATCAAGGCATTGGAGAGCGCATGCCGTCCCACTACCCAGCTCTCACGAAGACCTTTGGAGCGGGCGGTGCGAATATAATCCTGGCTCAACACATCCAGCATGGCCGAGCGGGTGACCCGGGTAATCAAGCCCATACTATAACTGGCCAGGACAATACTGGGCAAAATCAGATGGCTGAAAGCATTAATACACAGGTCAAAATCGCCAATCAGGAGCGCGTCTACCGTATACAGCCCGGTGACGGCTGGCGGTGCCTTGGTGCCAATGTGCAGCCGGCCAGGGCCGGGCAGCCAGTTCAACCGGGAGTAGAACAGGAATAGTCCTAACAAGGCTAACCAGAAAACCGGGGCTGAAACGCCAATCAACGACAGAACCCGGCTCATTTGGTCCAGCCAGGTATTGCGCCGCACCGCCGAAATGACCCCAAAGGGCACGCCAATCAACACAGCCAGAATGATCGAGGTGGTGGACAACTCGGCGGTGGCGGGCATATAACGCCCTAAATCCTCCAGTACCGGCCGGTGAGTCCCAATAGAAATACCCAAATCACCCTGGAGCATATTGCCGAGATAGGTGAGGTATTGCACATAGACGGGCTGATCCAGGCCCCATTTAGCTCGGAAAGCAGCAACAATTTCAGGATCGGCTACGGCACTCTGACCCAGGGCCGCGTTGACCGGATCGGAGGGGACGGCGTGGGAGAGAATAAAGGCAACCAGGGTGATACCGATGAGTAAGGGTATCAGCAGAACTAAACGACGCAGAACAAAACGTTGCATAAAAAGTAAACCGTGAAACGTAAAACGTAATGGCTAAAGGTGAAGAGGAATTCACCCCTGGACCATTACGTTTTACGCATTACGAATTAGCGTAGCCTGATTTTCGCCGCCGCTAAAATCTTTTCCCGAAAACTACTTGCTCATTGTGTACGGGTTGATCCGCCACATGGCATTGTAGACAAATCCTTGCAGATTACCCTGGTAAGCCACCTGCACGCCGCTCTGGCCGAGGAAAGCAAAGGCACTTTCGTCGAGCATGATCCGCTGGACATCGCCAAAGGCCTTTTCGCGAGCGGCCAAGTCGGTGACTACTTTGGCCTGGGCCACAGCGTCGTTCAAGGACTGGCTGGCCCGCTCCGGCGTCCAGTTGGCCCGGAGGCCCACTTTTCCACCGGGGGTAAAGGCGATACGGTCAATCGGGTCAATGAAGTCGGGGCTCCATAACCACAGACCAAAATTCTCCTGGCCATTGCGATAGCGTTCCAGGGTCACTTGCAGGTCGCCCGGCTTGAGCGTCACATTGATACCCGCTTCGGCCAGATCAGCCTGGACCTTTTGAGCCAAAGTCCCTATCGCCACATCGCCAGAAGTGAAATCGGGGTATTCCAAGTCTACCGTCAGGCCGTCGGCAAAGCCTGCTTCGGCCAGCTTGGCCTTGGCCGCCTCAACATTCCGCTGGAGCCGCTGCGATTGATCCAAGGTAAACGGCCAGTGAGTCGGCAGGATATTAACCGGCGTGGAGGCCGAGCCGCTCATTAACTGGCGAATACCTTCCGTATCTACGGCCAGCCGAACTGCATCCTGGACAGGGTCCTGGGCCATCGGGCCGCCGATCTCCGGGTCCATATTCATCAGCAGGAAGAAGATCTGGTCGCCCTGCCCTTTATAAATTTTCAGATTGGCATTGCTTTCGAGGCTCGGCACCTGGTCGGCGCTAATGTCCAGGGCAATATCCAGGTCGCCCGCTTCGAGGGCCAGCTTTTGCGCGGCTCCGGTCGAATGGTGCGATAAATGACCCGGTCAATCGGAGCCGGCTGCCCGGCGTAATTGGGGTTTCGAGTCAGGATGACTTCAACCAGCGGCTCCCACTTCTCGTATATGTAAGGGCCGCTGCCAATGGAGTTTTGGTTGAGCCACTCTTCAGCCGTGTCCGTTTCCGCGGCGTCGGCGGCGTCAGTTGCACCGTTAGCCTTGGCTTCTTCGCTGTCAATCACGCTGAAAGCAGGGAAGACCAGCCGGGCCAGCAGCGAGGGATCGGGCGCGGTCAATTTGATGACTAACGTCTGCTCGTCGGCTGCCTCAACACTGGCGATATTATCGGCCAGGAAGGAGGGATTGCCTTTAATATTCTTCATGCGGTTGATGCTGAAGGCCGCATCGTTGGCCGTAACCGTCCGGCCTGTGCTGAATTTGTGTCCCTCAGCCATGGTAAAGGTATAAGTCAGGCCGTCCTCGGAGATAGTCCAACTCGCAGCAGCGCCGGGGATGATCTCTTCGACATTATCCGGCGGGAACGTAACCAGGGTTTCGTAAACAGCCCGGTTGACCGTGCCGGCATGAACTTCATAGCCCGGCCGGGGTCGAGCGAGACGGTGTCTTCGGTGATCCCAATCACCAGGGTTTGGGCGGTCTGGTCGGCCGAAACCTGGGTAAAGACGGACTCATTGAGCATCTTTTGCGCCACTTCACCCGGCGGGATGCACAGTTTCGAACCGGCTTCAATTACGTTGGGGTCGTCAATCTTGGTATAACTACTATCGGTGGCCGCTTTGGCATTGGTTGCCTCAACAATGACCGGATAAGCCAAAATATTGCCATAATACTTATCGGCCAAGGTGGAGAGGGAGTCTTCTCCCTGTACAATCGCATCTGACTCGCAAACAACTTCTTCTTCTTGAGCCAGCACATTGAGGGGCGCTATTGTTAGCAGTAAGGCCAACAACACAACTACCGTAAATCCGTGGGCTATTTTTTTCATTGGTCTCCTCCAGTGAAATAAAATTTTTTCCAGGTGGGAAGCGTGGGAATGTTTCCCACCTAATCAACAAAGCAAATCAAGCGCACCCGAACGAGGGCATTTGAAGATACTGGCCACAAGTTTGCGGCAGGGGATAGCGAACTGGCGGGCGTAATGTAACACGCTCCAGGCAATTTGTCAATAATTATTTTATGACGACTTCAACAGGCCGTGCCGTTTCAAAATACTCTCCAAGCCTCCCGCCGCATACCGCAGACCATCATGCATCCCCTCGCCATAGGGATAACTTCCCGGCGGCGAATTTTCCAGCTTTTTGGCATTGATCAGTCGTTCATTGGCTAAATCCTCCCACAGGGCGGTTAAATCCTGGGCCAGTTGAGGTGAGAGCTTGTTTTCAGCTTCCATAGGCGTTTACATCTTTCTCTGGATATTCAATAAAGACTCCAACCTGGCCTGGTCAAAGCCAATAACCATTTCCCCATCTATCATGGTTAAAGGCACGGCCTCTACCCCCAGAGTATCCATAACGTATTGCTTAGCCTCCGAGTCACGGCGGATATTTCGTTCAGCAAATTCAATGTTATGATCGGAGAGAAACTCTCTCACGCGACAGCACTCCTGTCAACGTGGACTGACATGCTCCGTATTGGTTGAAAACAGGGTAACTTGCTTCGGCATTTCACGACTCCTTATCTAAAATTCGGCGTAACTGCTCAGGCTAGAGGTGACTGGCACCTGGTTGGAGAACAGTTTGTCTATTTTTAGTCACTTTGCTACAGAAAAAAAGGGCCAGTCGCCTGAACAAATCCGGCTAGAATGCCCCCGTATTCTAATCTACCCGCCCCAGCAAACAAGGGCAAAACGGTATCAACTTATGAGCCGGTTGGTATCGCCAATTCACTGGGGAAGCGGTTGACCACTATCTCCCCTTCCTTCAATACCAGATCAACTTTGGCCAGCGCCGCCATATTATTATCCAGCGGATTTTGCCGTACCGCAATCAGGTCGGCCAGCTTGCCGACCTCGACGGTGCCGAGGTCGGCGGCTACACCGCACATCTCGGCCGGAGTCCGGGTGGAGGCAATTAAAGCTTGAGCCGGTGACATCCCGGCCTTGACGACCCACTCAATCTCCGGAACGGCTGTATCGGCAATCGGATTAAGATCAGCGCCGTTGACAATCTTGACCCCGGCCTTGAGCGCCCGTTCAAATGACTGCCGATGTAACTCTGCCCCAGCCACGGCTCGCTGAATCGAGTGCTCCGGCCACTCCCAACGGCGCATATAAGCCTCATCCTGGCTCACCGAAATCGTGGGGCAGTAGTAAACCCCGTACTCCACCATCAAGTCGCACGCCTCGTTGTCGAGCTGATACCCATGCTCTATACAATCCAGGCCGGCCCGAATCCCGATTTTGGCCGCCTCGGCACAGCCGGTATGGGCCGTTACCTTTAATCCCTTTTGGTGGGCCACTTTACACGCCGCTTCAATTTCCTCAAAGGACATCTGGATTTCGTACATGCTCTCCCGCAGGCCCGAAATTCCGCCGGTGATGAACAATTTGATCCAGTCAACGCCCATTTTGATACAATAGCGAGCCGCTTTGCGGATTTCATCCGGTCCATCCGCCTCGATGATCAGGCTGGTGTAGCGCGGCTGACCCGGCCCTGCGCGCCATGCCCGCCGGTAATACTGATTGCCGGGCCGGCGCAAAACAGACGCGGCAAGCAA
>JAAUSP010000288.1 GCA_012032575.1 Anaerolineales bacterium
CCTCGAGCCTTGGTCCCGCCGGGCCAATTTGTTGCTGAGTGGGATTCGCCTGGCCCACACTCAAAATCGGGTTTTGCGCATCGGCTCCTGCCGCATCCAGATTTGGGGCGAGACCAAGCCGTGCGAGCAAATGGACGACGCCTGGCTGGGCCTGAAGGAGGCTATGTACGGCAACTGGGCCGGCGGCGCGTTTGGCGTCATTTTGGATGACGGCGAAATTGCCGTCGGCGATATAGTGGAGTGGGTGGAGGAAGAAGGGAGACAACCTCAATGAGCCATCTCGATCTGAGCGATTTCAAACCGACCGCCAATCTGGCCCGCGCTTCGACCTTGCCGGCGCGCTGGTATACCGAGCCACAATTTTTAGAGCTGGAGAAGGAAAAGATTTTCTGGAAAACGTGGCAGTTGGTCGGGCGGGTGGATATGGTTTCCCGACCGGGCGATTTTTTCACCTATGATCTATTGGGCGAGCCGATGCTGGTAACGCGGGGGGTGGATAACCAGATCCGGGCGTTTTTCAATGTTTGCCCCCATCGAGCCGGGCCGGTGGCGCTGGGCAAGGGCAACCGCAAAAGTTTGCAGTGTCGCTACCACGGCTGGACTTATGGCCTCGATGGCCGGCTGCTAACCCAGCCCGAATTTGAAGGGGTGGAAGATTGGCGCAAAGAGGATGTTTGCCTGGCGTCGGTACGGGTGGAGGTCTGGGGGCCGTTTGTGTTTGTTAACCTCGACCCGGAGTCGCCGCCGCTGGCCGAAATTTTTGGGGCCATTCCCGACGAAGTCAACCGGGCCGGGTTTCAGCCGGAGCAGATGCAGTTGGTCGAGCGGCGGGATTACGTGGTTGAGTCAAACTGGAAAGTTTACGTGGACAACTACCTCGAAGGCTATCACATCCCCATTGCTCATCCCGGCCTTTTCCGCGAGATTGATTACGACCAGTACCGGGTGGACAATTTCCGCTACTATGCCTCGCAGTACGCGCCCATTCGCCCGCTGCGCCCCAGCGATAACCTGCCGGGCCGCGACCGGCGCTACCTCCGCACCGAAGAAGAGTCCCAGGCGCTTTACTACTGGGTTTTTCCCAATTTGATGTTGAACTTTTACCCCGACAACATGCAGATCAACATCATCGTTCCGCTCAGCCACGAGCGCACTTTGACTATCTTCGAGTGGTATTTCAAACAGCCCGGCAGCGGCGAAGGCTGGGAAAGTATGCAGCAGTCGATCGCCTTTAGCGACCAGGTGCAAAAAGAGGATATGGAAATCTGTGAGACGGTACAAAAGGGCTTAAAGTCGCGTTCGTACAAGCAGGGGCGGTTTTCGGTCAAGCGGGAGAATGGGGTCCACCATTTTCAAGCATTGGTGCATGAGTTTTTGATCAAATAGAAGAGGCCGCCTGCCTGTCAGGCATGAATCGTGCCATTGGGCATAATCGCCCCCTTGAGGCTTTTGGCTCGATTCAATTGCTCTTCGGTTACATTCGCGCCGCGCATATCGGCCCGGATGAGGTTGGCCCCTTCCAGGTCGGCCCGGCGCATATCGGCCACATTCAGACCGGCCCCCCGCAAGGTAGTTTCGATCAGGGTAGCCCCGGTGAGGAAGGCGTCGGTCAAATTGGCATTGCGCAGGTTGGCATCGAGTAAATCCACTCCACGCAGGTTGGCTTTGACCAGGCTAGCCCCCAAAAGTTCGGTATTTTTCATTCTGGCTCTGGTCAAATCGGCTTCATTCAGGATAGCTCCGGTCAAATCAGCGCCTTGCAGATTGGTTTCGCTCAGGTTGGCCCCCCGCAAATTGGCGTAGCGCAAATTAACCTGGCTCAGATCAGTCCCGCTAAAATCAGCCTGACTCAAATCGGCGTTGCGCAGGTCCGGTACTTCACCTTTGGCTCGGGCCGAAGCGATCAATTGTAAAAGTTCTTCAGGCTTCATCAGATCCCCTTTAATCCCACCCCACTCCTGCGAGTTCATCCTTCCAGCCTGTATTTTACCACCAATCGCTGTAATTCGGCTAATGGCAGCGCGTGCGCCGTGCGACCCCTGAAACCGGTCAGCGTCTCGGCGGCGGTCAGAGCGTTGAGAATAGACTCTTCGACTGCCTCGGCCACGGCCTCAAAGAAAAGGTTCAGATGGTGGTGCGGGACCATCTTCAAATCGTACAGACCCTCGCCGCTGCCGGGGAAATGGTTGCCGGTGGCAAAGGCCAGAAAAATATCGCCGCTGCCGTTGTGCCCCACCCCGCCCACGCGAGCCAGCCCAACCGTGGCCCGCTGGGCCAGCCGTTTGCATTGCACCGGCAGCAGCGGCGCATCGGTGGCGACGACGACAATAATGGACCCACCCTGCGGCGGCTCCGTCCAGGGCAGCGGGGTGTGCTCTGGCCCCAGCACGCGACCCACCGGCAGGCCATCCACCCGCAGCAGCGCCCGGTCGCCGTAATTGGTTTGCACCAGCGCTCCAACCGTGTAGCGGCCGCTGGGACATACAACCTGCCGTGAAGCCGTGCCGATGCCGCCTTTAAAATCGTGACAAATCATGCCCGTCCCCCCACCGACATTGCCCTCGGCCACCGGCCCGCCTTTGGCCGTGCTCAACGCCTCGTAGACGTGGGCTTTGGTTAAATGGAAGGCGTCAATATCGTTGAGCCAGCCGTCGTAAGTTTCGGCCACCACTGGCAGGGCGGAACTATCGGACAGATCATTCTCTTTCGCATAAGCAACAAGACTATCCCGCACAATCCCCACCTGATGCGAATTGGTAATGCCGATGGGGTAGCACAACAGCCCGGACTCGCTCAGCCAATGGACGCCGGTCATCTCGCCGGTGCCGTTGAAGGTGTGATAGGCGGCAAAGGCGTTGTCGGTCCAGATGTCGCCCTCGCGGGGCACAATCATCGTCACCCCGGTGCGGGCGACTCGCGGTTCATCGTAAATCAGGGTGGTGTGGCCCACCCATACGCCCGACACATCGGTGATGGCGTTGTGCGGGCCAGGCGGCAGAGTGCCGATGGTAATGCCTAAATCGCGTAAACGGGCGCGGGTCATAGCCTACTCCTTTTGGTCCGAAGGCCGGTACCTGGCCATCACCCGCTGCAACTTGTCGAGCGGCATTTCGTAGGCAGTGCGGCCTTTGAAGCCGGTCATCGTTGCGGCCATCGTGATGGCATTGAGAATAGCCTCCTCGACGGCTTCGGCGACGGCCTCGAAAAAGGGGTTGAGGTGTTCGTTGGGTAACATTTGCAGCGGGCGCGGGCCGGTGGGATTGGTCAGAATTTGGTTGCCGGTGGCAAAACAGAGAAAAATATCGCCGCTGCCGTTGTGTCCAATACCGCCAACACGGGCCAGCCCAACGGTTGCACGCTGGGCCAGACGTTTACACTGCATAGGCAAAATGGGCGCGTCGGTGGCGATGATGACAATAATCGAGCCGCCCTGGGGCGGTTCTTCCCAGGGCAGGGGGACAATCTCCGGGCCAAGCTCGCGGCCCACCGGCACCCCATCCACCCGCAGGGCCTCGCGGTCGCCGTGATTGGCCTGCACCAGCACCCCGACAATATACTGACCGCTTTTGCTGTCAACCAGGCGCGAAGCCGTGCCGATGCCGCCTTTGAAGTCGTGACAGATCATGCCGGTCCCGCTGCCCACATTGCCTTCTTCGACGGCTCCGCTGTGAGCAATGGCCAGGGCGGCGTGAACGTGCTCTTCGGTCAGGTGAAAGGCGTCAATATCGCTCAGCCAGCCGTCGTAGGTTTCGGCCACGATGGGCAGCTTGAAGCCCCGGCTCTCGAAATTTTCCACATCGTGCCAGATCAGGGCATCGCGGACCACGCCGACCTGGTTGGTGTTGGTCAGGCCGATGGGCGAACCGAGCATGCCCGACTCTTCCAGCCAGAGCAGGCCGGTCATCTCGCCGTTGCCGTTGAAGGAATGATAGCCGGCAAAGGCCCGGTCGTCGCGGATTTCGTCCTCGCGCGGCACAATAACCGTGACGCCGGTGCGGGCGATATATGGTTCGTCAAAAATTACGGTGGTGTGGCCCACCAGCACCCCCGGCACATCGGTGATGGCGTTGTGCGGCCCGGTCGGCATCGAGCCGATGATAATCCCCAAATTTCGCAGGCGTTTACGTGTCATAATATGTCTCCTTAAATTTTAGCCTGCTCCAATCTAGCACAGAGAGTATAGTTTGGTCAAGTTGCGTTTGTCTTGACAGGCATGATTATTTCTGTTATATTGAGCACAGTCACCCAATCCATACCCTACGATGGGCGAGTGAGGATAGCGCTTGCTCATCATACTTCTCATCGTTACCCTGCTTAAATTGCCTGACGACTCATCTAATTCTGCGAAAATAGTCAGGTAAACACGCCTCTTTCGTAATTTATAATGCTTTTCTCGTATCTTCTCAATAATTCGGGGTAGGGGCACGGCCTTGCGCCTGCCCCACGAGGCGACCGCAAGGGTTCGCCCCTACATATTGAGAAGATACCTTTTCTCAAAGAGGAGAAACTATTGGACGCTGGTCGTACTTACCTTCTATTGGTTTGGTCCCATCCTTCTATTACTCAACCCAAAGGTATTTTAGCAACCATTAACCAAAATTTTGCTTAACTGTTTGTTTTTTCGGGAGCGACCCATGAGCGATGCCGCTGAATATTCCCAACTCTATCAATTAATGCAGAAGGTGGCGCGGCTGGAGCAGAAAATAGATTTCATTTTGCAACACCTGGATTTGGAGTATCGGGAGCAGGATGAACCTGCGCCCGCCTACATCGGCCAAATCCGCTCGCTTTTGCAGCAGGGCAACAAAATCGAGGCAATCAAAATTTATCGCGAAGCCACGGGGGTGGGCCTGGCCGAAGCCAAAGCGGCGGTTGAAGCCATTGAAGCAGGGCGTTGACTACCATGACCCGCCGCCCTTTTCAACCCATCGCCGGGGCTGAGTCGCTGCGCCGGCTACTGCTTGGTAATCTGCGCTACGTTAACAACAAAGCCACCGATGCCAACGAAGGCGCTCCGCGTCGCAGCGAAGTGGCCCAGGTTCAGGATCCTTTTGCCATAATTTTTGGCTGTGTTGACTCGCGGGTGCCGCCGGAAATTATTTTTGATTGCGGCCCGGGTGATCTGTTTGTCATTCGCACCGCCGGGCAGGTGATTGACCAGGCCGTACTGACCAGCATCGAATTCGGGGTGCTGGAATTGGGCATCCCCCTGATTATGGTGTTGGGCCACGAACGCTGCGGCGCGGTCAAAGCTGCCGTCGAGGCCATAGAAGCTCACGCCGACGAAGCAGGTCAATTTAGCTGGTTAATCAAGCATATTCGTCCGGCGATACACAAAGCCAAAGAAATGCGCGGCGATCTGCTTAATAATGCCATCAGGGCCAATATTCAGTTAACCGTCCAGGCTTTACGCGATGCGCCGGTTCTGGCCCCGGTACGAGATAAAGGCCAGTTACGCATTGTCGGCGCATATTATGACCTGGACAGCGGCCGGGTAATGTTAACCCCGCTGCCGGAGGCGTGGTAATAAAAACCGACAGTGACCGGAGACCGCTGACCGGCTGCTTGCTATCCTTCGCCGGTCTCCCGTCCCCGGTCCCCGGTCTATTTTCTTAGGAGTGTTCACGGGCGGGGGCACGCCACCAAGAATGAAAAGTGGGGGAACTCGTAGGAACTCATAGGAACTTACCCCACGAGTTCCCCTGAGTTCCCACGAGTTATTTTCGAAGGAGGAGCAAAACTGTTTTGCTCTTTTTTCTTTTTTGTTAGCGGGTCCGGGCAGATGCGGGCGGAGTATCCAGGCCAGAACGAGGCGGGAGTTCGCTCATAACCCACAGGGCAGCGGCCAACTCCATGCCAATTACCTGCTCCCGGCCCGTAGACCCGATTTTAAGCCGCAGCGGGCCGTTGAAGGGGGAGCGGTTGATCAGTTCAAAGGCCGCGCCGGGGACCAGGCCAATTTCGGCCAGATAATGCAGTTTTTCCGGTTCGCGGGTCTTCACCCGGCTGATCCGGCCTTTGGCTCCCGGCGGAACCACCGTCAGGGGTTTGTCGTTGAGTTCGGGCATGATGCCCTCGCGGCTGGGGATAGGGTCGCCGTGCGGGCAGGAAGCCGGGTGGCCCATCAGCTCGTCAATGCGGTCTTCCAAAACCTGGGTAATTCCCTTTTGCAGTTCATCCGCTTCGTCGTGAACCTCGTGCCAGCCAAACTTTAGCACATCCACCAAAAATCGCTCCACCAGCCGGTGCCGCCGAATGCCCAGCAGCGCCGCTTTGTTGCCCGAAGGCGTCAGGCGTACCCCCCCGATAGGGCAAATGGTCTACCAACCCCCCCTGATGCAGCCGGCGCACCATTCGCACAGCCGCCGGGCCGGAAACATTCAATCGTTCGGCCAGGGCCGTGGTGCTCACCCAAACTCCCCCTTGCCCCAGGCGATAAATTTCGGATAGATAGTCACGCATTGTCGCGCTGATTTCCTCATCGGGGATCGGCAGGTTGTCTATGATTTCCATTAATAATTACGCCTCCAACAGCTAAAAATTTCTAACCGTGCTTGTAAAAGCTGTTGTACTGATGAATTTTTTACTTAACAGGGGGTTATGGCTTGCCGGCTTAAGATAGGTTATGCGCCAGCCTATACGAGCTAACTATAGCATTGAAGCGATAATTTGTAAAGTAATTTTTATAAAAATTATATAATTCACAAAGTTACTACTCAAGCTCATGTCATTTTGAGGCCGCAGGCGGAGAAAGCCCCGCTGTGCTGCATTGGTAGCAGAGATTTCTCCCTACGGTCGAAATGACATGGCTGAGCAGTTACCGTCGGGGATTTAGCCTATTGCCAGCAAAAGGTAAGGTATGTTATACTTAAACTAGCAGAAATATTTTAGATGTATTATACGGGGAGGTTAAAAGTAGTGGAACATAAAACACGCGACGAACATCTCTTTGGGCCGGGTCCCAAGCGGATTCTGGCGCTTGACGGCGGCGGGATTCGCGGCATCCTGACCCTGGGCTATCTCAAACGCCTGGAAGATATGCTACGAACCCGATATGGCAACGACCCTGATTTTGTCTTGAGTGACTATTTTGACCTGATCGGCGGAACTTCGACCGGCTCGATTATCGCCGCGGGTTTGGCCCTGGGCTTTAAAGTAGAAAGGCTTCAGGATATTTACCGGACCCTGGCGAGTGAAGTTTTCAAAAAGCCGCTGTTGAGCCTGGGCTTGTTTTCGGCTAAATTTCCGGAGGAGCCGTTGATCGAAGCCCTGACCGAGCACTTTGGCGACCATACCTTGGGCAGCGAGGAGCTGAAGACCGGGCTGATGATCATGACCAAACGTTTTGATACCGGCAGCCCCTGGGTGCTTTACAACAATCCAAACGGCAAATATTTTAACCCGGCCGACCCCGACAGCACCGCGATTCCCAATCGTGATTTTTTGGTGCGCCAGGTGGTTCGGGCCAGCACCGCTGCGCCCCACTATTTTCAGCCGGAGCGCTTTCCGGTGGCTCAGGGTGTAGACGGCGCGTTTGTGGATGGCGGGGTCAGCGCTTTTAATAATCCTTCGCTGCAACTGTTTATGCTGGCCACCATCAAGGGGTATGGGTTCAACTGGCCGGTGGGGGTGGATAATTTGCTGCTGGTTTCAGTGGGAACCGGCTATGCCAGAGAAACGTTGACCGCGCATGATGTGGTCAATATGCCGGCGGTGCAACTGGCCGGGCAGTCGCTGCTGGGGTTGATGAGCGAGTGCGACTGGCTGGGCCAGACTTTGCTGCAATGGATGTCTGACAGCCCGACGGCAGTACGCATCAACAGCGAAATTGGCGATTTGGGTGATGACCATTTGGGTGGGCAAAAGTTTCTCTCTTACCTGCGTTATAATGTCCGCTTTGATTCGCACTGGATTAAACAGCATATCGGGGTGGAACTGGATCATAAAATTGTCAAAGGCTTGACCGCGATGGACCAGCCCAAAAATGTGGTTCAACTGGCTAACCTGGGCACAACTGCCGCGGCAGTGCAGATGAAGGCAGACCATTTCCCGCCGCAGTTTGATGTGGTTTAGGTCTTTTTAACCGTGCTTTGTGGATAACCCCGCTTCGGCGGGGTTTTTGTTTCATCAGCCAGTACTGATCTGCTCAATCGCCCACGCGGCGTGTTCCCGGATCAGTGGTTCCGAGTCCTGCAATGACCATTCCAGTACCGGCAGCGCCTCCGGACTGCCCCAATTGCCCAGTGCTACCGCTACGTTGCGCAGCAGTCCCCGCCGTTTGGGCCGGAACAGGGGCGTGCCTTTGAAGCGGGCGCGGAAACCGGCTTCATCCAGGCGCATCAAATCTAGCAGCTTAGGAATAGCCAACTCAGGATCGTCGCCCAAAAAAGGCTCTCGCGTCGGCTGCGAGTAACGCCGCACCCAGGGACAAATCTCCTGACACTCGTCACAGCCAAAAATCCAGTTGCCCAGCAGCGGGCGGAGTTCAAGCGGGATGCTGTCCTTCAACTCGATGGTCAGGTATGAAATGCAGCGGTTGCTGTCTAAAATATAGGGGGCAGGGAAGGCGTGGGTGGGGCAAATAGTCAGGCAGCGGGTGCAAGCGCCGCAAGTGCCCAACCGTTTTGATTCGCCCGGCGACCCAATCTGACAGATCGCTCCCCCATCAGGCGCAGGCTCGTCATATTCCAGTTCCATATCCACCAGGATTTCGCCCAAAAACAGATAGGAGCCGAGGCCGGGATTAATCAGCAGCGTATTCTTGCCGATAAAGCCCAGCCCGGCCTGCGCCGCAAAATCACGTTCCAGGATGGGGCCGGTATCCACGTAAGCCCGCCGGTTGAGGGTACAGCCCGCTTCTTTTTCCACAAAATCACCCAACTCGCGCAGCCGGGGCAGCATCACCTCGTGATAATCCAGACCCCAGGCATAGCGGGCAATTCGTCCCCGCGAAGGATCATGCCACAGCTCCGGGGGCGGGTTGAGGCTGAAATACGATAATCCCACCACCACCACCGATTGCGCCTCCGGCAAAATTTGGCGCAGGTCGGTGCGGCGTTCCGGCTCGCGGGCCAGCCATTGCATCCCCGCTGCGTAGCCCTGAGCCAGCCAGCGTTGAAATGCCTCGGCATGAGCGCGCGCCAGCGGGGCAATGCCGATCAGGTCAAAGCCGAGCTGTATGCTTTTCTTTGATGAGTTGGTAAGAGACATGCCCAGCCTCATGT
>JAAUSP010000289.1 GCA_012032575.1 Anaerolineales bacterium
GTGGTTGGATGAGATAAGTATTACTAATTTGCACTCTTCATAACCGGCTAAAATTTGAACGCAGATGACGCAGATCCGACAGATTTTCGCTGATTTTTTACAAATTTTTTACAAATTTTCTGCGTAAATCTGCGTTTATCTGCGTAAATCTGCGTTCTATTAAAGTTGCGGACAAACAAGTATGACATCGCTCCAAACCATTGAGCTAACCGAATACCAACCAGTCACCTTCCCCGCCGAGGCCATCTCGCCGGAAATTGGGCAGGCATTGTGGGAAAAATACGGCCAGCAGGTCGAGGTGCAGGAACCCTCCTTCAAAACGGGCGGGCGGTGGCGGCTGACGGCGCAGGGCTGGGTGGGCCATATTCCGCTGACCTCCGCCTTTCACGTGACCCTCAAGCCCAAGATCGAGCTGAGCAATCTGTTTCGTATGTGGGAATACGCCTACCGGCTCAACAGTTTCAAGTTGCTGGAAGGGCTGGTCGCCTGCCACTCACTGCCCGAATTTTACGAGCGGCTCGCTCACGTTCTGGCCCGGCGAGTGCTGGAACGAGGCCGCAAGGGCTTTTACCGCGCCTATTTGGCCGAAACCGACCGCCTGCCCTATCTTCGGGGGCGGCTGGCGGTGCAGCCGGCTGCGCCGGGACAGGTCAAGCTGGCCTGCCATTTCGAAGAGCACACCGCCGACGTAGCCGACAACGCCATTCTCGCCTGGACGCTCGACCGGATTGCCCGCAGCGGCCTGTGCTCCGAGCGCGTCCTGCCGGCGGTGCGGCTGGCCCACCGCGCCCTGCACAGCCTGGTCACGCCCACCCCCTATCAAGCCGGCGACTGTGTGGGCCGCGTCTATCACCGGCTCAACGAGGATTACCGACCTATGCACGCTCTGTGCCGCTTCTTCCTGGAGCACAGCGGCCCCAGCCACTCCCCCGGCCCCCAGCCCATGCTGCCCTTCCTGGTGGACATGGCCCGCCTGTACGAACTCTTCGTCGCCGAATGGCTGCGCGCCCATCTGCCGTCCCATCTGGACCTCAAAGCTCAGGAGCGGGTTGATCTGGGACCAACCCATGCCTGGCAATTTCAAATAGATTTGTTATTATACGAAAAAGAAACGGGGGATGTGCGGGTCGTGCTGGATACCAAGTACAAAACCGACACCCAGGCCAGCGATATTGCCCAGGTGATCGCCTACGCCAAAATCAAAGGCTGCCGGGAGGCAGTGCTGATCTACCCTACCCCGCTGACTCACCCCCTCGATACCACCGTTGACGGCCTGCGCGTCCGCAGTTTGACTTTTGCCCTGGCCGGTGATTTGGAACAGGCGGGGCGGGCGTTTCTGCAAGAGTTACTCTGAAAATACGGGGCATGTCACTGCGAGACCGTAGGTCGAAGCAGTCCCCCTCCCTCGGATTGGAGATTGCTTCGGCCTTACGGCCTCGCAATGACGTGGAACAAAAAACGGCAGACAGAAATTCCTCCCTGTCTACCGTCTACCGTTTACCGTCTACCTGAGAAACGCTTACCCTTTAAAGGCGTTGACCCGCTCTGGTTGAATCTTATAGATCAGGCGGACTTCCCCTTCGCGGCGGAAGGGATAGGTGTCAACTCCCAAATATTTCTTGGCCAGACTGTCAATCTGAGCATCAGATCCTTCGCTGGTTATTTCAACCACGCGGCCCCGTACCTCGACCCAGAAAAAGGGGTTTTCAGGATCAACCAGCAGCATCGTTGCGGTTCCATTCTTCTTTAAGTTTTTGTCTTTCTGCCGCCCCTCAGCCGAATTAAAGCGAACATACGTACCATCATAATCTACCCACACCGGATTGACCTGAATCAAGCCGTCGGGCAGAAGGCTGGCCAGATTGCCGATAATCGGCCTTTCAAAAAGCACCAGGTGACTCTCAGGAATTGTCGGAATTGTCATAATCTCACACCTCTCCAAGTAAATAGATTTAATCTTTGAGAGGAGATTATATGGACTACAGTCCGCTTGTCAAACCAAACAAAATTTTTTAGTAACCGCTCAGCCCTCATGTCATCCTTCGACAGGCTCAGGACAGGTTTCGAGGCCGTAGCCCGAGAAATCTCTACTGTGCCGCATCGGCCTCGGAGATTTCTCCCTTCGGTCGAAATGACATGGCTGAGTAGACGTTTTTTAATAAACCTTGCCTCGACCGCCGAGGCGCTGCACATGTTCGGGATCGTAGCAGTCGCCGAAGCGGGTTTTGGGCAGGCTTTCTTTCTTCTTCATCAGTTCGGCGTATTCGGCGTCGTCCACCATCGCCACAATGCGGGCGATGCTGGCTTCGCCGTCCACAAAGCGCCAGGGGAAGCAGCCCACCTGCACCCGCCGATTGACCAGCAAATCAATGTCGCCGCCAACACACTCGGCGTGGATGATGCCTTTGTGGAACATCCACAGGTGCATCATCTGGTACATATCTTTGGTAAAGTATTCGGCCAGGGGTTTGCCGTACTTCTGGCGAAAGTGCTGGTCGGCGTCTTCGGCCTGGGCCGGCATCCACTCGCGGATTTTGGTGTTCATGGGGTGGTCGGCGCTGCCGCAGTCTACCCCAAACCACTTGAGCTTCTTTTGCTCGCACCAGTTAGCAAAGCGGGCGTCGGGGCCGGGGTGCATGACCATGTAACGGACCTCGTTGCCGTAGGGCTGGTCCCAGCCAAAATGGTGGTAGCCGGTGTGAATGATCAGGATGTCGCGTTCCTTCACCTCGACCCGCGCCTCGATCATGTCCGGGTCGTACACGTCATAATCGCCGCAGACATCGCTCAGGTCCACGATGGCGGCCTCGCCGGTGAGGAAGTCAAAGTCCAATTGGGCAATATCCTTGCCCGGCGTATAAAAGTGAATCTCGCCGTCCAGGTGGGTGCCGACGTGGTTGCTGTGCGTGACCACCTGGCCGTTGGCCCCGTTGGGAGCCAGCCGCTTGAAATATTTGACCTGCAGGGGTTCGTAGGTCGGCCAGGGCGGGGTGCCAATGCCCAGGGGGATGGATAAGTCTATGAATTTCACCTTATATCTCCTTAAATTTGTAATTTTGGTTTGAGCAAACTGCAAAAATCAACAAAATATCGAAAAGTGACAAGGTGTTGCGGTTTACCCTGAACACGCCTGATTAATTGTTCCAGGTATGTCTGATCCAGTACATGACCAGGATTCCTTTTTGAATAATTTATATTTCTTTCGTTGAAAAGGGCTTTGAGATAAGCGGAGTGAAATTGCGCGTGGGTATTAAAACTTCCATATCGCCCCATTGCTTCGGGATCATGGGTCGAAACATTGTAATAGCGGGTATATTCTGCTAATTGGAGATTTTGAGATTCGTGAGTAAATTCTACGATTACCCAAAAACCAGGTCTCATACAGCGATTTTGGATAATCAATACAAGCTGCGTATTTCCTAATTCTATTCTTTCGGTTTGCAGAAATTCGCTAATCTCATTTGAAATTTCTTGAGCTGTTTGTTCTTCGGTGTCGAGGCAGACAACAAAGTAATGATATTGACCACTTAACCTTATATCTTCAATCGCGTTTGGAATATGCTGATAAATAATTGAGGGATAACCTTCAGCACTAACAAAATAATAATTCCGTTGCTCAACCTCTTGCGGAGCATTAACTCGCTGCAATTCAGGCAACAGATAAGAAAGCCAAGCTGGATAAAACCTTAGCTTCGCTTCTTTTACCTTCCACCAAAAAATACAGATTGGTCAACTGGCAATCCCCTTCTTTGTATTCCTCAAGATTGATAAGCTGAATAAAAGCATCATGCCGGGATTTACCCAGGTTGAAATCTTTGGCATCTTTGACTGTAACTGTCCCACCCTTCCGAGTAACTATTTTCCAGTGTTCCATACCTATGTTGTTAATGATGTAAGGGTGGTGGCTGGTAATGATAAATTGTAAGTTTCTGTTTTGACTAAGTATATTTTCAGTTAAAACATCAATACAATTTACCCCTAAACTATTTTCAAACTCGTCAATCAGAATTACCGTTCCTGCTGGCCATAAATACATTTCACTAATATGTATAATTGATCTAAGCATTCCTGAAGACATTTGAGTTTGATCAATCCAGGTATTTACATTTCTTTCCTTCATCGTAAGGAAAGAGGTACCATCAAAAATTGTTGGTATTTCTTCGCGAACAGGTTTGATCGCAAGATCTTCTATCTGTGGGAACATATTGATAAAATCTTCTTTGATCTTATTAAAAGTCTCCGGATCATTTTTGTAAACTAAAACAAGTTTGACTTGAAGAGCCAATTCGCTCTCCTGAATACTCTCTAATGAAGCATATTTTTCTCTTAATTCGTCGAATCTCAGGATAGGCGTTCTGGGAATTTCATCTTCTGATCTAATACGAGCACTGCGAATAATTTTACCTAAATCATTGTAAGCAGGTGCTATATCATCTTCTTGGTTTAATATCTCAATAATACTTTTATAGGGTGAAAGCTTAGGCGTTATCTCTCCATGAAAAACTATTCCCGATTTATTTCTATCTACAATCAACTTTTGATCTAGATATAACTTCTCGTGAATTACCTTAAATTCATCGTCTCCATCCCCTTCATAAATACCTTCTTCGGTTTCCTCTTTACTTTCAAATTCTCCCTGCCACCGATATTCCGAGCGATTCCTTGTTAAGAATGTAATATCCCAAACCAAACCATTTAACGATGAACCATTAGCAATCTTCCTTAAATTCCAAATTGCTTTCAGAATTTGAGATTTCCCTACCCCTGAGACCCCTACCAGCAAAGTTAAATCTGAAAAACCTACAGGCTCAAGCTTCCATTCCAATGCCTTATTATGATATTCCATCTTTATTATTCTCACAGCATCCTCCTCAACATTACCCGTTTAAATCCAGGTGAGACTACGTATAAATTCGGGTCCTTTACTCATCATACGCGGCCAGGGCTGCCGGCAGCACCTGGGTGACGGCATTTCCGGCGGCGGGCAGACCGACCAGAATAGCGCTGATGACTTCTTCACGTGACGCGCCGGCCTGTTTGGCCGATTGGACGTGAAAGGGCACGCCGCTTTCCAGACGCAGCGCGGCCAGGACGGCCAGATAGGCCAGCTCTTCGGTTTTTTGTCCAGCACGCTGGCCTGATCGAGGGCGTGGACAGCCTGCATCCAGACCTGGGCGTGCTGCGGGGCCTGGGTCAAAAAGGTTTGGAAGGCGTTGCTGACTTGGGGTGGTTGGTTGCTCATGAGAGTTCTCCTTCAAAAAAGTATCAGGTGTTACGGTGTCACGTGTCAGGTAAGGCACAAGCTTATAGATTCAGGCTAAGTTGCAGGTTCTTTTGAGGCTCAGCCTTATGCCTCAATTGTTGGACAAATACCTCAAAATCGGTCGCTGTTACAGATAAGCTGGGATTATAGCCTATCTTCTGCCAAAACTGTTTGAGGGCTTCAAACGTTACCAGCGAAGCAGCACGGGCAAGGTCAATCCGCATCAAGATTTCTTTCGTATAAGGTCTTTTCGCGTCGGTGAAAACGATTGAGCTAAGAAAATGGGTAACTATCTGGCTATTAAGCAAAGAAACAGTGAATAAAGCTTCTATGTAGGTATCAAAGCCCAAAAAATAGCAGGTGTCATCCAGCATCACCGGGCGATTGTCAATAGGGCAAATTAAGGAAAAACAAGGTTCTTTATATAAACCGGAAATAGCTACTTTGTACGGCTTGAATGAATATTCACCTATGCCAAAGATAGAAAAGCGGGGTTTATCCCGATATATTCTGGATTTGCGCCGGGCAAAATATTCGCTGTTTTTGGTCAGATAACTCCATAACTTGGGGAATTGTTGCTTCAAGCCTACGGTATCTTCACCCAAAAAATGCTGAGTAATAATTACCTTTTTTCTGGGTTGAGCAGACTCAAAACTGCGCAGGTCGGAACTTTTTAGCAGCGCATAGGCAGTTTCCGGCTCAATATCTACAAGCTCATTATTTCCATTGGTACAGGTTCCATTTTGCCCAGCAAGTTCCATAATCTTGGCGCAATCGTGTTTCAGACCATGCCGCCAGACGAATGGCGACACCCCATCCAGTTCAGAGGTAGTCTCATACCGCTCGATATCGGATACAAATTGATGGCGGGTCCAACCAAAACTCTTGGTTATGTTGGTGGGACGGTTTAACGCAGCCACCTTACAAACAAAGATTGTCGGCTGGCCCATCTCTAATACTAAGAGTGAAGCATCAACAGCCGCATCAAATTCGCGGGCAGCATCTATTTCGAGCGCCCGAATATTTGAGATGCGAAAGGGTTGCTCCGGCAAAGCCTTAACAATATTCTTAATAACGGCGTTTTGCAGAGCAAAGCTAATGTGCCCCGCCGGTGAGAGAACAATTTCAACAGACGGAGTAAAACAGCTTCTCCCAGGTCGAAATTACTCTTGCCGGTCATAGCATCTAAGCCATTTAAGGCTTTGAGGTTACGTTTGGGAGGCAGGTTCCGAGAATTTAGTCCGCCCAGTTCCGCGTTTGTCACCCAGGGGGGATTGCCAATGATGAGAAGATTAGAGGCGTTTAGAACTTCAGCAGAAAACTGATGGGTAAAAATATCATCCTGATGGAGTTCAATTTCTGCATCAGGCTGGTTGCCCCGCAAAGCCTCAGTTAACAAATTCAGTTTCAGTTGCCATTCATACTTCTGTTGCAGTTCAACCCCGTACACCAGTTTAGCAGTGGGAAAATATTTTAATGCACCAAGAATAAAATTCCCCAAACCGTAAGTTGGCTCGATAATCACTTGCGGGGAAATCGGCAAAGTAGCCAGATAGCGACACACCTGATCTACCAAGCGGGGAGGGGTTTGAAAATCCCCCCATTCTCGATCCTGGGGTGTCTGCTCATCTTCGGCGGGCGACACCAAAACTGTCCGAAATTCAGCCCAGGTCTTTTGATCAGAGAAAAAAGATCGAATTCCGGTTAATTCTTTCACCCTTTTATTGGTCTGTTCAAAATCACCGTAAGCAGAAACAAACTCAACTAGCAGGGGATGATCCGGCTCGGTGCAATATTCTTTGACAGCTTCGGCAATAAAACTGGTCTGACTCATAGGATTTTTGTGATCCCCGCTATGTTTTCGGTCAAACTCACTACTCGCCCGTATTGCAACCGCCATTGAAGGGCATTGGAAATTGTCAGATAGCCTAAAAGAGGAGGGGACTGCAAAATTTCGTCGGCCAGGGCATTATAAACCACTTCATCGCCGGGCAGATTCCGATCAGAGAGAAAAGCCAGGATATCATCTCGATTTCCATCCCGGTTCAGGATTTCAAGGATACCCCGCGTTGTTTGGTAATCGGCGGTACGGCTCTTATCAACAAAAGCGCAGGTGACAAAGTTCAAGACCGCCGTTTTATCTGGCTGATGATCGCTTTTATCATAGACGAGCAACAACAGATTGTAACCGAGTCCATATATTTTCTGTCGGGCGGAACGAAACGGGCATGAACTTTGGAGCTGGCGAATTGAAGTGACTTTGATGTCCGTCTCGATAGAAGGTAAATCCAATCCCAAAGCGGAGTTCCCCGCTTCCAGGGTATAAAGCGACTGTAATCTGGCCCGAAATTTATGCTCGATAAAAGTGCCAACCGCTTTCCCATCGGTAATACCGAACAGTTCCGGGTAGTTATGAGACTCCTGGCAAAAAACTTTTGCCGCAGTCAAAAGTTCGGTTAACGTTAGCGGCGGTTTCTCCACCATCAACAAATCCCCTTCAATCGTTCAAACGCCGCTACAAACGCCCTTCCGGCGCGAGGAGCACCCCCGCGCCAACCTGGCCAATCCCCGGCGTTTTGTGGGCGATGCCGGTGTTCAGGCGGGGTAAAATGCCCGTTTCCATAATTTTGCGCACATCAATACCCAGGGGAGTGCCCCGGAAATTGAAGTGGGGGATGGAAAAGGCTTCGCTTTCGCCGAAGCAGATTTCGTACATTTCCAGCGTGGCCTCGACCGCATCGGCAGGGGTGCCGCCGACAAATTTGGTGATGGCGGGGGCGGCGGCCATGGCGAAGCCGCCAAAGCCGGCGGTTTCGGTGATGGTGCTGTCGCCGATGTCGGGGTTGGCGTCGGCTTCGCTGTAGCCGGGGAAGAACAAGCCTTGCACAATACCCGCCGGGGCGGTGAACCACTCGCCGGGAAAGCCGGCCAGCCGGATGCCGAAATCGGTGCCGTTGCGGGCCATGGTGGTGACGATGCTGCTGCCGGCCATGTCCGGCCCTTCGGCGGCTTCGGTCATGGCTTTGGCGGCGGGCATGCTCAGGTTGAGAAAAAAGTGGTCGTTGCTGTCAATAAACTGAAAAACGGCTTTGGCCACATCCGGCGGCGAGGTGGCGATGAGATGAGGCGTGATGACCCGCAGCAGCAGGCTGGTCCCGGCCCGGTTGCGATTGTGGCACTCGTCGCCCATGTGCATGGCCTGGCTGATGAGGCCGCGCAAATCAATGCCGCCTTCGAGTTGGGCGATGGCTCGCTGGAGCGCCGGGTAGAGGGTCTGCTCCATCCAGCGCAGCCGTTCATAAACCTCCGGGCCGAACGCGCCGTAGCGCAGCACTTTGCCCAGGCCCTCATTCTGGGTGGCGTAGGCGTTGTTGCCAAATTCCTTGTTTTCAATAATAAACACCGGCATAGAGGGCGAGATGATCCCGGCCATCGGCCCGACGGCGTGATAGTGATGGCAGGGGGCAAACTCGATCTCGCCGCTGGCGGCCAGTGCGGCGGCCTCATCCTCGGTTTTAGCCAGCCCCTCGTAGACCAGCGCACCCATCACCGCGCCGCGCTGCGGGCCGCACATCCGCGCCCAGGTAATCGGCGGGCCGGAGTGAAGGATGAGCCGGTCGTGATAGCCGGGAATGGTTTCCCTGGCCACGCCCATGCCGACCCAATGCGGCCGGCCTTTCTGGATGATTTCGACCACGCGGGCGTTGACGGCGTCAATATCCACGCCGGTTTTGGTAAACAGCAGGTGCGGCACATCGTTTTTCGGCGGCCGCCAATCCACATTGACGACGTTGACCTTTTGATCGGCCAGGCTTTCGGCAAAAGCCGCCAGACCGACGTTGACGACGGTGAGGGGTTGGGTGAAGAGGGATTCGATAGTTTGAGTCATTGGTTA
>JAAUSP010000290.1 GCA_012032575.1 Anaerolineales bacterium
CTTTTTCTTTGATGAGTTGGGTAAGAGACATCAGGGATTTCTCCCTACGGTCGAAATGACATGCTTTTTGAAAAAAAAGCCTCCGCAATTCGCGGAGGCTTTTTATTTTCCCGCAAAAGTTAATTCTTCGATGGCGAGAGGAAGCTCTCCTCAATGTAACGAACGATGGCCCGGAAGGAAAGCGCGCCGGTGGGTTTGCCCTCATCATCTACAATCATCACGTGCCGGAATTTGTGGATGGACATGAGATGCAGGGCGTGGGCGATTTTGGCATCGGCTTTGAGGGTGGTCACGCGGGAGGTCATATAATCTTTGACCCTGGCCTGGTCCAAGTCGGTGACTTTACAGGCAACTTTTCTAAAAATGTCGCCTTCGGTAAAGACACCGGCCAGTTTGCCTTCGTCGTCAACCAGGCTAATCAGACCGACATTCAGTTCTTTCAGTTTGCCAATCGCTTCAGCCAGGGAAATGTTTACGTGCGCGGTCAAGGGCTGGTGCGGATGGAGGTCGGTCAGGGTATCGGTGGTGAGGGAGTGTTCGGTGGCCGGGCCGGAGGTTCTTTCGCCATGGAAACTGACCCCGACATACTCTTCATCCAGGAATCCTGTGCCGGGCGTGTCCACCGTAACCCAACTACGGGTATCATCTACCGGCTCCGGCGGCGGCAAAGTTTCCCAGGTATCGGCAGCGTGGTATAGTTTGGCCAGGTCGCCCGCGCCTTTGCGCCGGATTGACTCTTCAACCTGGTTCATCAACCCTTCTTCATAGATCGGTTTTTCAACCGAGCGAAATACCCCCACGGGTTCGGGAAATTCCGGGCGGCGCATCCGGCTGAGCAAGTAGGCCAGGCTGGGTTCGGTCGCAAACTCATTATGCACCAGCAAATCTTCTCTGGCGACCTGATCCAGCGACACCACTTCCGGCTGTAGTTCATGGAGCCGGATGCCCTTATCGCGGTTTTTGCCAAAGATCATCGACTCGCCGTGCTGTAACTCTAAAATGGTCTCTTCTTTTTCGGCGGCGTCGGTGGCGTATCCCCAGGCCCCGTCGTTGAAAATGACACAATTCTGATAAATTTCCACAAAGGAGGTCCCCCGGTGCTCGGCGGCGCGGCGCAGAATTTCGGCCATGTGCTTGACGTTGGTATCAATGGTGCGGGCCACAAAGGTCGCTTCCGCGCCGATAGCCACCGACAGCGGATTGAAAGATTGCTCCAGCGACCCCATCGGCGAGGTTTTGGTTTTGTGGCCGGGCAGCGACGTGGGCGAATACTGGCCTTTGGTCAGACCGTAGATGCGGTTATTGAACAGGATAATATTAATATCCAGATTGCGCCGCAGGACGTGCAGCAGGTGGTTGCCGCCAATCGAGAGTCCATCACCGTCGCCGGTGATAACCCAAACGCTCAAATCGGGGTTGGCAATTTTGAGGCCGGTGGCCAGGGTTGGCGCACGCCCGTGGATGCTGTGGATGCCGTAGGTGTTCATGTAATAAGGAAAGCGGCTGGAGCAGCCAATCCCGGAGATGAATACAATTTTTTCGCGCGGAATACCCAGGTCGGGCATGATTTTTGCATTTGGGCTAAAATGGCGTAGTCACCGCAGCCGGGACACCAGCGCACCGTTTGGTCGGAGACAAAATCTTTACGGGTTAATTTAATCACTTCTGACATGAAAAACTCCGTTCTCAGGCTAATAACGACTCTATCTTTTGGGTGATTTCGTTGATAGTAAAGGGTCGCCCCTGTACTTTGGACATCGGGATCACGTTCATCAGACCGTACTCCCCGCGCAACAGAATAGCCAACTGGCCCAGGTTCAGTTCCGGCACCAGGATGCGCTCAAAACGGCTGAGCAGGTCACCCAGATTGCAGGGGAAGGGGTTAAGGTAGCGAATATGAGCGTGCGAAACTTCCCGGCCTTGCGCTTGCAGTTGCAGCACCGCCGAGCGAATAACGCCATAGGTGCCGCCCCAACTGACCACCAGCAAATCCCCTTCTTCGGGACCAACCAGCGTTTGTTTCGGGATATAAGCACACAGCCGGGCAATTTTTTCGGCCCGCTCGTGGATCATCTGCTCGTTATCCAGGGGGGCGTAAGAAACATTGCCGGTTTCCGGCTGCTTGGACAGACCGCCAATGCGGTGTTCCAGGCCGGGTGTACCAGGGATAGCCCAGGGCCGGGCCAGCGTTTCCGGGTTGCGGAGGTAGGGTTTAAAGTGTTCCGAGCCGTTATTAGGGCTGGTGGGATGTTCAACGACGATAGGCTCAATTTCATTGGGGTCAGGAATGAGCCAGGGTTCGGCGCTGTTGGCAATGTAGCCGTCGCTCAGGACGAAGACGGGGGTCATCGCCCGGGCAGCCATCCGGAAAGCCTCGTAGCCCATATTGAAACAATCCGATGGGGTAGCCGGGGCGATGATGGGGATGGGGCTTTCGCCGTTGCGTCCGTACATCGCTTGCAGCAGGTCCGACTGCTCGGTTTTGGTCGGCATACCCGTGCTGGGGCCGCCGCGCTGAACGTTAATAATCACCATCGGCAGTTCCAGCACCAGGGCCAGGTTAATGGCTTCGCTCTTCAGGCAGACGCCGGGACCGCTGGTACTGGTAACGGCAAAAGCGCCGCCAAACGCTGCCCCAATCACCGAACCCATGGCTGCAATTTCGTCTTCGGCCTGAAAGGTACGCACATCAAAGTTTTTGAGGGCGGCCAGGCTTTCCAGAATACTGGTGGCCGGGGTAATGGGGTAAGAGCCTAAAAACAGCGGCTTGCCGGCCTTGTGGGCCGCTGTGACCATGCCCAGCACCAAAGCCTCGTTGCCCGTAATTTTGCGATAGACGCCGGGCGACAGACGGGCCGGCCTGACGTGATAACGGGTCTGGAAGGCTTCGGTGTTGTGGCCCAAATTATAACCGGCCAGCAGAGCGGCCTGGTTAGCCTGAACCAACTCCGGCTTTTTGGCAAACTTTTCGCCGATATACTTGAGCGAACCCTCCAGGGGGCGGTCATACATCCAAAAGGTCATGCCCAGGGCAAAAAAGTTCTGGCAGCGGTCAATGTCGCGGGTAGTGAGGCCGGGGATGTCTTCCAGCGCTTTGCGGTTGAGGGTGGTGATGCGGAATTTATGAACTTCATACCCTTTCAGGCTGCCATCTTCCAGCGGATTTGTTTCATAATTGGCCTTTTTAAGATTGCCGCTGGTAAAGTTGTCGGTGTTGACGATGATTTTGCCACCCGATTGTAGATCAGACAGGTTGGCCTTGAGCGCGGCGGGATTCATCGCCACCAGCACCTGGGGAGCGTCGCCGGGGGTGAGGATATCGGCGTTGGAGAAGTTCACCTGAAACCCGCTGACTCCGGCCAGGGTGCCGGCAGGGGCGCGAATTTCAGCCGGAAAATCGGGCAGGGTGCTGATATCATTGCCGAAAACAGCCGAGGTGTTGCTAAACTGGGTTCCGGTCAACTGCATGCCGTCGCCGGAATCGCCGGCAAAACGGATAATAACCGAATCCACATCTTCAAATATAATATCTCTGGGTTCTAGCATCCCAAAAATTCCTCCTGAGAAAATAAACTTGTCAGGACAAACGAGTACACTTCGCGTGTCCGGGCCAGGACAAGCTAAGGGCTTGTCTTACAAAACCGGCCCATTTTCATTTCTGGTGGTGTTACAGCCTGGGAACACTCCTGATGAAACTATAGGTTTGGGTAGTTTGGAATTTATAAACCAGTGGACATGGAAGGATTGAACCTGAACCAAACTCCCCCGTTCCAATCCTCCATTTGATTAACTCTAGGCCCCATCTCGGTTGCGGACCACTCGATCCGGCTCCGGGGGCAGGTTATACACCGATTCCGGAAAGCGGTCGGCCAGGTATTTTACAATAGCATAATGGGTTAAATTGCCAATGACGGTGCCGCTGCTATCCAATACCGGCACATTACGCACATGCTTTTCGTTCATCAGGTTGAGCGCCACATCGGCCGGGTCGGTCGAATTGACGCTGTGGGGGTGGGTGGTCATAACCATATCAATGGACTGATCCCACACCTCAGGCCGGTCTACCACCCTTAACAGAATATCACGGTCAGTAAAAATACCGGCCAGCTTGCCCCCGCTGGTAATAAATGCGCAGTTGTGGTTTTCCTGACGCATTTTCTCAATGGTGGTTCGAACCGGCGTACCGATTTCGACTTCGGTGAACTCAGTCAAATTGAGATGGATAACCTTTTCCTGCCTCAAATCATACTCAAGGCTCATACTCTCTCCTTAAATTATAGGGTTGTTGCACGAATGCTCCCTAATATTTTATACCGAGTTTTGCAAAAACTAAAATAATCTGCGTGTATTTAATGGCTGTCTTGGGGGGGATTGGCGGAAAAGTACAGGTAGGGTAAAATAAAAAGTAACGTTGTTATTTGAGGAAAGGATCCGCCCATGAAAATCCGTCCAACCAAAGGCTTTACCTTTGATGATGTGTTGTTAGTGCCCAAACGCTCCTCGGTTGCTTCGCGCCAGGATGTAGATACCTCCAGTTGGCTCACCCCAACTATTCGATTGCGGGTGCCGGTAGTGAGCGCCAATATGGACACGGTAACGGAAGCGAGCATGGCCATTGCGATGGCCGCGCCGGCGGCATCGGTGTTATCCATCGCTTTATGACGGTTGAGCACCAGGTGCGCCAGGTAGCGCGGGTGAAACGGGCCGAAGGGTACATGGTTGAGCGCCCCCACGCCATTGACCAGGCCGCCACCATTGCCCAGGCCCGGATGCTGATGAAACGGTTTGAAGTGGGCGGCCTGGTTGTAACCAATGGCGGCGATGAGTTGATTGGCCTGGTAACCCAGCGCGATATTTTGTTGGCCGCGGATGAGCAAGCGTCCGTCGCCTCGGTGATGACCCGGCCCGACCAGATTATCAGCGCCGCTCCCGATACAACGCCCGAACAGGCCCGCGCTCTGCTTCACGAGCACCGGCTGGAAAAACTGCCGGTGCTTGATGAACGTGGCCGGCTGGTCGGCTGATTACGGCCCAGGATATTGTCAAGCAGAACCGCTACCCCAATGCGACCAAAGACAGCAAGGGCCGCTTGCGGGTGGGCGCAGCCATTGGGGTGAAGCCCAACGATATCGGGCGGGCCGACGCCTTGCTGGCTGCCGGGGCGGACCTGCTGGTGCTGGACATCGCTCACGGCCACGCCGATCACTGCATTCACATGGTTAAAGCCTTGCGGCATCATTTTCCCCAGGCCCAGATTGTGGCCGGCAATGTGGCCTCAAAAGAGGGGGCGTGCGAGTTGGCCTCCGCCGGCGCTGACGCCATCAAAGTGGGCGTCGGTCCCGGCTCGATCTGCACCACCCGCATTGTCACCGGCTTTGGCGTGCCCCAATTGACCGCCATCATGGACAGCGTCGAAGGCGTAGTCGAGGCCGGAAAAGATATTCCGATCATTGCCGATGGCGGTATCAAAGCCTCCGGCGATTTGGTCAAAGCGCTGGCGGCCGGCGCAGCCACTGTAATGATTGGCAGCCTCTTTGCCGGCTGCGAAGAAGCGCCGGGCGCAACCGTGATCCGCGACGGGCAGAAATTCAAGGTGGTGCGCGGCATGGCCTCGCTGGGGGCGGCAATGGGTCGCAAGGCTGTCGAGCAGAGCGAGGATGAAAGCGCCGAGAGTCAGGCCGATTGGGACAAGGTGGTGCCGGAAGGGGTCGAAGCCGTAGTGCCGTATCGCGGCCATGTGGATGAACTGCTCTACCAGCTCATCGGCGGGCTGCGCTCCGGCCTCAGCTACGGCGGGGCACAGACCATCGCCGAACTGCAAGCCAACGCCGAATTTGTCGAAATTACCCCGGCGGGCATCCGTGAGAGCCGCTCGCATGATGTAGATCGGATTTAAGAAGATAGAAGATAGAAGATAGAGGATGGTTGATGGAAGAAGCGCAACAAGCATCTCAATTTGATGGGGGCAGCGCCTCACGGGAAGCTTTCCTACTCAAGAAGATTGAGGAATTGCAGAAAGCTAACAAATTGACCAATAATTTATTGTGGGGCTTGTGTAATGAGTTAAGAACTCCTATTACTACTGTTATGGGATTTTCTCAATTATTGCTTAAAGGCATAGATGGCCCTCTCAACGAAACGCAAAAAAGTGAGATTACTGCAATTCATGAATCGGGCATTCGCTTGTTAAATATCATCAATGATCTGTTGGATGTCTTACAGATTGAAAATGGTACAACCGAGTTAAATTCAAGTCAGGTTGATTTGAAGTTAATCATAAAGACTGTAATGGAGGAAGCGGCTAAACGAAACCTCATTCAAATAGAGGAAAACATCTCTGAAAATTTACCTGACGTTTGGGCCGATGCTCGAAGATTAAAACAAATTGCATTTCAAATTATCCAGGCAATGACTAATTATGATGAAGACGGCAAGATTACAGTTTCGATTGACTGGGATAGCGAGAGAATTATCATAAAAGTTTTTGGTTCCAAATTCTTCATTCCTGATTATAGCTTGGTACAGCTAACTAATGCTTCTGAGTCTCTACTTGCATTTTTCTTCGACCCATTTTTGAGCCTACATCTTAGCCAACGCCTTATAAAAATGCACGGTGGTGAGATGTGGGCAGAGAACATTAATGGAGGTGCTATAATTTCGTTCAGTTTGCCTGTTTATAAAGAGTAGCCCTGGCGACCTTGAAATGCTCACCCAAATGCTGACTGAAGATGTGACAAACCCGGAGAAGTTGCAGCATCTTCACCCCCCGTTCAAACTCTATTCCTGCCAATGCCTGTGCGGGGGCGGGTGTTTGGCATGTTGATGGCTATCGCCCTGGTCGCTGCGCCGCTGGGCATGGTGCTGAGCGGCTACCTGGTGGAAAAATTAACCGTCACCACGACCCTGTTGATTATTGCTGCTTGCTATCTGCTGGTCACGCTGGGCCAACTCTTTAATCCAGCCCTGCGCGAAATGGACAGCCCGCCATCTGCACACTATAGAGTTATTACTGAATAACAAAAATCAAAGAAAAATCTGGGCGAATCTGTAAAATCCGTGAAATCTGTGTCCCATTTCTTATGGGGCAACAAGGCTTATGTTTAACGTCGTGCTGGTCGAACCTGAAATCCCCCAAAATACGGGCAACATCGCCCGCTTATGCGCTGCCGCCGAGATGCAGCTTATCATCGCCGGTAAGCCCAGCTTTGTGCTGCACGACAGCCACCTCAAACGGGCCGGGCTGGATTACTGGGAATACGTGCGCCTCAAACACGAGCCGGATTTGCCGGCCTTCCTGGCTCAACTCGATATGGCCCGCACCTTCCTGCTGACTACCAAAGCTAAAGGCCGGCCCTACACCCTGATCCAGCCTCAGCCCGGCGACTTTTTTCTGTTTGGCCGGGAAACGGGCGGCCTGTCCCGCGACCTGCTGGAAGCTCACCCCCAGGCTTGTTTTACCATTCCGATGAAAAATCCTCAGGTCCGCAGCCTGAATCTGGCAACGAGTGTGGGGATTGTGATGTATCACATGCTGTCGTTATACAATTTTGGGGAGGAATAACGAAGGAAGGAGTAAGGGCGATAGCTGAATTTTAGCCATCGCATTTTGTCTCCAGGTAAATGGGCGTCACTCGACCCAAGTTACATCACCAAAATCGGCTCATTGGCCGGCATTGCCACCAGATCGTACTCCATCGCGCCGGTAATCAGCACCGGGACCATCTGGCCGAGGGGCAGTTCCTTCTCAACAATCACGTAGCCGTCAATCTCCGGGGCGTCGCGGTAGCTGCGGGTGATGCTGACCCCGTCGCCCGCGCCATCCACCAACACATCGAGCTTCTGGCCGACCATCTGCCGGTTGCGCTCCAGCGAAATGGGCTGTTGAAAAGCCATCAGCCGCTCCCAGCGCTCCTGCTTGATGGCGTCGCCCACCGGATCGGGCAGGTCAAAAGCCGGCGTTCCCGGCTCCGGCGAAAACGTAAACGCCCCGACCCGATCAAACCGAACCGCCTCCATAAAATCAAGCAGCCCCTGAAACTCAGCTTCGGTTTCGCCCGGATAGCCGACGATGAAGGTGGTCCGCAAGACCGCGCCGGGCATGGCGTTGCGGTAATTTTGCATCCACTGAACCAGCTTGTCCACATTGTGCGGGCGGCGCATCCGTTTGAGAGTGTCCGGGTGGCCGTGCTGTAGCGGCATATCAATGTAGGGGATGATCTGCCGCTGCGCCGCCATCACCTCGATCAGCCGGTCGCTGGCGTGGCCGGGGTAGGCGTACATCAACCGCCACCACTTGATTTCCGGCGCGGCGGCGACAAGCTGCTCCAGCAGCAGCGGCAGGCCGTCCAACTCGCCCCAGTCGCGGCCATAGGCGGTGGTATCCTGGGCAATCAGGATGACTTCATGCACCCCGGCGGCGGCCAGATGCCCGGCCTCGGTCAGGATGTGCTCGGCCGGACGGCTGCGATTCAGCCCTTTGAAGCTGGGGATGGTGCAAAAGGCGCACGGCGCAGAGCAGCCATCGCTGATTTTGAGGTAGGCGCTGGCCCGGCCCACGTCAACCTGCTGCCGGTTGAGGGCAATCGTTTCGATGGGCGTGTCGCCGGTTTCGGGCAGGTGATAGAGCGGCCCAGGCCGTTTTTCGGCCCGCAGTTTTTGGATAAAGGGCACAATGTCGGTCCAGGCCCGCGTGCCGATCAGCCCGTCCAGCCCTTTGACCTGCCGGGTGACTTCGCTGCCAAAGCGCTGGGCCATACAGCCGGCGGCGATAAGCAACTGCGGCCGGCCTTTGGCCCCGTTTTTCTTTTTTATGGCTGCCAGTTCTTGCAGCGCGCCGATGGACTCCTCTTTGGCCGCCTGCAAAAAGCCGCAGGTATTGACAATCAGCACGTCGGCCTGGTTGGGATCGCTGACGCCGTTGTAGCTGGCTTGCAGCAGCATTTCGCTGATGCCCTCGCTGTCGAAGGTGTTTTTGGGGCAGCCCAGGGTGAGCAGGTAAAAGGTCGGTTCGGGGCGTGGGGACCGCTGACCATGGCCTGAGTCGGGACGAAGGCTGTTGACCCGCGACTGCCCGTTTTTACTGTATTTTTATGGTTTTTTTGTTGAGACATATCAGGATATTATCAACTTGCTGGAAATAAGTTTACTAATC
>JAAUSP010000291.1 GCA_012032575.1 Anaerolineales bacterium
GCGGGGCTATCACGATGTTTCGACGGAGGAACTTGTCCACACGGCCCAGGTGACGCGGGGCGCACTGTACCATCACTTTTCCGGCAAGAGTGATCTGTTTTTAGCCGTGTTTGAAGCAGTACAGCGGGAGATCAGCCAGCGGATCGAGCAGTCGGCTGAGGCCGCGCCCGACGGCTGGGACGCTTTTCTGGCCGGGTGTCGGGCTTTTCTGGAAACCTGTCTCGATCCTCAGATTCAGCGGATTGTCTTTATTGACGCCCCGGCAGTGCTGGGCTGGGATTTGTGGCGGCGGGTTGATACTACCTACGGCTTGAATTCACTCAAAGCCGGCCTGGCCGATTTGATCAACGCCGGGTTAATCAAGCCCCAGCCGCTCGACGCCCTGGCCCATCTTCTATCCGGCGCAATGAACGAAGCCGCCCTGTGGATTACCCACGCCGAAAGCCCGTCCCAGGCTTTGGAAGAAGCCATGACCACCCTGGAAATATTACTGCAAGGGCTGCGGACAGAAGAATAATTTCAATAACAAATAGACTCATGTCGAACTCAGGTTAATCAACCCTCAACCGGCGTTTTTTCGCGCTGCGCTTCTTCCTCCATCAACTGGCGGCGCAGCACTTTACCGACCATCGTCTTGGGCAGTTCCGGGCGGAATTCGATGAACTTGGGGACTTTGTAGGGGGCCAGACCCTCTTTGCACCAGGCAATCAGTTCTTCGGGCGAGACAGTTTGGCCGGGTTTGAGCACCACAAACGCTTTGGCCCGTTGGTTGTCGCTGTCCACCGGCACGCCGATGGCGACGGCTTCCATTACTTTGGGATGCTCGTACAGCCGCTCCTCGATGTCGCGCGGATAAACATTAAAGCCGCCCGAAGCCAGGATCATATCCTTTTTGCGGTCCACAATGCGGAAATAGCCATCCTCGCTCATCTCGGCGATGTCGCCGGTGTGCAGCCAGATGAGGCCGTCGGGGTGACGGCGCAGGGCGTCGGCGGTCTCTTTGGGCATATTCCAGTAGCCCTGCATCACCTGCGGCCCGCGAATACAGATCACCCCCGGCTGGTTCGGGCCAAGCTCGACCTCTTCCGTTTCGGGGTCCATAATTTTTACATCCGTATCGGAAATAGGGACACCAATCGTCCCAATCCGGCCCCCGCTGCCCAGCGGATTCCCCAGCGCCACCGGCGAGGTTTCGCTCAAGCCAAAGCCTTCCACCAGCCGCCCGCCGGTGATGCGCTGGAACTGGGTTTGCACTTCGACCGGCAGTCCGGCCGCGCCGCTCAGACAGGCATTGATGGACTTCAAATCATATTTACCCGCTTTCACATCGGGGTGATGGGTGAGGGCCGTGTAAAGCGCCGGCACACCCGGAAAGTAGGTGGGCCGGTGAATGTTGATGGCGTTGAGCATGTGGATCATATCGCGCGGGTTGGGGATGATAACCTGGGTGTGCCCGCCAAAAACCGAAAGGTTCATACAAACGGTCATCGAGTAGCTGTGGGTCAGCGGCAGGGCGGTCAGCATAATTTCCGGCCCGGCGGATTGACCGGCTCCGCTCATCCAGGCCGCTGATTGCAGAGCATTGGCCACCACGTTGCGGTGGGTCAACTGCGCCCCTTTGGGTACGCCGGTAGTTCCCCCGGTATACATCAAAAGAGCCGTGTCTTCGGGCGTGATCTCGACCGGCTGAGGGGCGGCGGGCGCAGCCGCCAAAAAGTCCTGCAACCAGACCGTGCCGGCATCGTTGGAAATATCCACCCGATGGCCTTCTTTCTGCTCTTTGGCCAGGGTAAACAGAGTTTTGAGCAGGCCGGGAAAATACTCTTTGATATTGGTCACAATGACCTGCTTGAGCGCGGTGTGGGCGCGGACCTGTTTGACATTTTTGTAGAGCAGGCTTAACACGACGGCAAAGGTGGCCCCGGCGTCCTTCATCTGGTGCTCGATTTCGCGGGCCACGTACAGGGGGTTGCTGGGGACCACAATCCCGCCGGCCCGCAGCGTGCCGTAATAGGCAATCACGTACTGCGGGCAGTTGGGCATATAGAGCACCACCCGGTCGCCTTTTTGCAGCCCCCGCTGCTGCAACCCGGCGGCAAAGCGATCCGCCAGCGCGTCCAGTTCGCGGTAGCTCAGCCGGCGATGCTGTTCGCCCAGCCAGGGGGCCATGCCCCCAAAAATCAACGCCGTCCGCTCAGGATATTTCTGAGCGCTCTGGCGCAAAAATTGATCCACCGGCTGGCGCGGATAATCAAGCGAAACCGGCACGCTGGGATCGTAATGTTGGTGCCACACACGTGGTTCCATAGCCCCCTGTCCTCTCTTGTTTGGCGTGAGACGTGATACGTGATGCGTGAGGGTTTTTTCTCAGAGTCCTCACGTATCACGCATCACGTCTCAAATTTGTCTGGATGATTTAAATCTCGAAACTTGTGATTGTCCCCATATTATCAGAAATGCGCCCAATTGTCACCTATCCAAAGTTAGGCTGAGAAAAGCCTTACTTTGTTGAACGAGTAGCTTAAATTCCCTCTATTTTGCTGTTCAGTGGGCGTAATTTCGGTTATAATAGGGTTAAGCGATTCAGTTCATTATGTCGCTGGTAGAAAAAGGTTTCGGCCCGTCAGAGCGAGACAAAAAGGATTTGAATTTATTTGGGGAGAGAGTCATTGTTAGGTGACTCATCAGATATTCAATAACATATTGGCAACAATATCCATAGGAGAAAACTATGACAATTACTAAGTGTAACAATTGCTCAAGTCCAATAGATTCATCAGATAAATTTTGCAAAAATTGTGGCACCCCTATTCAGTCAGTTCCTAATATCACAGTTAAAACAGGAAAAGAGAGCTATAATGTTGGAGTAGGTAATTTACCGAATGCCAATATCCATATTGGGGATAAATATGAAACTTCAAAGCCCTCCACTAAGGAACTCGCTTATATTTCGAAGAACGTCAACCAAAGAATTAAAAATGGGTGGTACTAGCATAAAAACTTCTTGGTTTACCATTATAGGGGCTATTGGAAGCATCGCTAGCATCATTAGCGCATTTGCAGATTTAGATTTTTTAGGAGTAAATCGAATCTATTATTTAGCTTTATTGCCTCTCTTTTTCCTACCATTGCTATTTGGCTTTATTCTCAACAGGTTTAGGTTTCTGAATCTGGAATTTTTTAATCGAAATATTGAAGCGGGAAGTGATGGACGAATCTATATTACTAAAGTGGGCGGCACATGTCCCAAGTGTGGTTCCGATTTGAGGCTAATAAGAGTCGGCCCAGAGAATCATAAAATAACCATTATCGCTTGTACAAGAAATCCTTCACAACATCGTTGGAGCTTCGACCCAACTATATTATCAGATTTATCATAAGCCGCTCACCGACTCGATACAGTGTCAAGTGTCAGAATCTTAAAATCGTAACAAGAGACGCTGGTAAAGGCCGAAAAAAGAGACAACTTGAACCACACTGACCTCAAAAATCTAGGGGGGGGTCGGCAAATCCATCTCCTTGTTGCCGGATTTGGCAATCCGGTGGGAGCAAGCTGTGTCAAAGGGAAAGATTGTTCATTTTGAGCCGGTTCTAATCTGTGCCATAGGAAATTCACAAGTGAATTTTAGCCGGGACCTTGCCAGCAACCGCTTCGCAAGGCATAATAGACTTGACTTTATCTAGCAGTCAGGAGGTTAAATTACGATGATGGCAACCGCACCGCTAACCCTTGAACTTAATGCGGAGGCTGTTAGAGCCTATAATACTGCCTCAGCAGAAGAACAAAAGAAAATGCGCCTATTGTTGAGTCTATGGCTAAAGGAATTTGCCACTTCTCCGACTATATCTTTACAGGCGGTGATGGATGATATGAGCGATAAAGCTCAGGCGAGAGGCTTAACTCCGGCAATTTTGGAGTCCATCCTCAATGCCGACTGACCGGCGTTTCGTGTTTGATACCAATGTCATCGTAAGCGCCGTGTTATTGAAGCAATCCGTATCTCGCCAAGCCTTCGATAGGGCGCTTACTTCTGGAGAGTTGTTACTTTCATTAGCTGTGATAAGTGAACTCAATGATGTGTTGAAGCGAGAGCAATTTGACAAATATATTCTCGAAGAAGAACGGATGCAGTTTTTGGCGATATTGGTCAGAGAGGCAACCCTTATTGAGGTTACTGAACCAATTGCTGAATGTCGTGACCCCAAAGACGACAAATTTTTAGAGTTGGCTATTGGGGGTAAAGCTGTCTGTATTGTTAGCGGTGATAAAGATTTGTTGGTACTTCATCCTTTTCGGGGTATACCCATCCTGACACCAGCAGGGTTTTTAAGTTATTCGTGGCCCATATCATAACTCCCCCTCACTCCCCCTCCAACTGCTCAATCGTCCCCATCATTAACTCGACGGCTGCCCGCAGAGTCGGCCCATCGAAGGCGAAGTTGGCCCCGGCGGTGGCATAGAGCTGGGGCAGAGAAGCAGTGCCGCCCATAGCCAGGGCGCGGCGATAGCTGGCCACTGCTTCGGCCTGGTCCGCCAGCGAGTTGCGCCAGACCTGTACCGCGCCCAATTGGGCCAGGCCGTATTCCACGTAATAAAACGGGGACTGGTGAATGTGCGGCTTGGCGCTGCCAGCCGGTCACCATTACATCCTCCAGGCCGGTCCAATCCACGCCGGGCATAAAAACGCTGCCAGCAAACGACAGCCCACTGGGCGTCGCAGCGGGCCGGGTCTAAGGCCATCTCCGCGTTTTCATAGACCCAATGCTGAAAAGCGTCCACCACGGCCATATACGGCCAGAACAAAATCGCCCCCTCCAGGTGTTCGATGCGGGCGCGGGCGGCCTCCGCCGGGGTGTAAAAACTGCCGGGCGCGGCCAGGTAAGGTCCGCCCAGGTATTCCATTGCCATCGAAGCCACCTCGCCAAATTCCTCGCCCACATAAAGCTGCTGAAAATAAGGCAGGGTGCTGCTTTCAAAGGCATGGAAGGCGTGCCCGGCCTCGTGCAGCAGAGTTTGGACATCATCGTGCAGGCCGACGGCATTCATAAAAATAAAAGCTCGTTTGGCCGTGGTCAATGGATCACAGTAGCCGCCGGGGGCTTTGTTTTTGCGGTTGTCCAGATCGAGCAGATTCTCCCGCCGCATCGTTTCAAAATAAGCGCTCAAATGAGAATCAAGCTGCCGAAAAATCGCTGCGCCCTTCGCCGGTAATTCGGCGGCTTCCCGGTACGGGCGCAGGGGCGACCGGCCCAGCGGGTCTACTTCCAAATCCCAGGGGCGCAGAGAGTCAACCCCCAATTGTTGACGGCGCTTTTCGTAGATACGGCTGGCAACAGGGACCACCTCGGCCTCGATGGCCTGGTGAAAGCAAAAACAATCCGCGGGGCTATAGTCGAAGCGGTGCAGTTTTTGCCAGCGAAAAGCCCGAAAATCACTCAAACCGGCATGGGCAGCCATTTGCCGGCGCAGCTTTAAAACCTTTTGCCACAGGCTATTAATCACCGTCCGGTCGGCCAGCCGGCGCTGGGCCGCCAGCCGCCAGGCCCGCTCGCGCACGGCTCGATCGGGGTTTTGATACACCGGCTGCAACTGGGCCAGGGTCAGCTCCTCGCCCGCCCATTCCACCGTCTGCGCGCCGATAATTTTATCGTACTGCGTGGCCAGTTTTTGTTCTTCGGTGAACAACGGCAGATTTTCCGGGCGAAACAGGTCCGCCTCGGCTCGCATGCGCCGCAGGGGCAGTTCAAACCCATCCGGTTCCAGCCCGCTGGTCAGCAGCTTTTGCTTGAGCTGCTGCTCGGCCTCCTGTGCTGCCGGGTAAATTTCATCCAGAAAGGTGACAAACTGCTGCTCGGCCTCTTGATCGGCCGTGTTGAGGGTGGTGGCAATGTAGAGGCGCTGGTGGACTTCATCCAGCCGCTCGCTCAAGCGGGTCCAATCCGACAGAAAGGCGGTCACAGTTTCTTGGTCTAGCGACCGGGTGTTCAAATCACGGTAGTACGGCTCGATTTGCGGCCAGGTCCACTGGCACATCACGGTTGCAGATTGAGGTAACGTATCGAACATTCAACCCTCCTGAAAATAGTAACCAGTAGTCAGTATTCAGTCGTCAGAATTTAGATTTGGAGCGACGCTTTTTTGAACCGAGTCATCAGCTTATATCTTACCGCATTTTTTACCGTGCTCCGAATCGCCAACAGCGAAACACTTGCTCCCCCTGTCCACCTCTGCTATCATAAGGCCATAAACAGGTAGCAAGTAGCAAAGTAACAGGTAGCAAAATTGACTTCCCGCTCTGAGTTCCTATGAGTTCCCTCAGTTCCCAGAGACTTCAGAGAAACTCATGGAACTCATTCTTTGATAATCACGGCCCCCCTGTCTGCCGTCTACTGTCTACCGTCTACCCTTATCCCAGGAGTCATTATTTATGAACTATAACTTCGATCAATACATCGAGCGCCGGGGCGGCGAAAGCTACAAGTGGCACGATTACGGCGACGACGTGCTGCCATTGTGGGTGGCCGACATGGATTTTGCCGTAGCAGAGCCGGTGATGCGGGCGCTACAGGAGCGGGTGGCGCACGGCATTTTTGGCTATGGCCGGCCCGCGCCGGAACTGTCTGACGTTATCTGCGAACGGATGCAGCAGCTCTATCACTGGACCGTCAGCCCGGACCAGATCATTTTTCTGCCCGGCCTGGTGACCGGCCTCAACGTGATCAGCCGGGCGGTCGGTTCGCCGGGGTCGGGGGTGCTGGTTCAAACCCCGGTTTACCCGCCTTTTCTCAAAGCGCCGTTGAACCACGGGCGCATCCTTGATGGCAGCGAGTTGATCGCCCGGCGTGAGGGCCGGCGGTTAACTTACGAGCTGGACGACGCTGCCTTTGAGGCGGCCATTACCCCCCGGACTGGCATGTTTATCCTGTGCAATCCGCACAATCCGGTGGGCCGCTGCTACACCGCCGCCGAGTTGACCCGCATGGCCGAAATCTGCCTCCGCCACAATTTGGTCATCTGTTCCGACGAGATTCACTGTGATCTGCTGCTCGACAACGCTCGACACATCCCCATAGCCAGCCTGTCCCCCGAAATTGCCGACCGAACCATCACCCTGATGGCCCCCAGCAAAACCTTTAACCTGGCCGGGTTGAAGTGCAGCTTTGCGATTGTAGCCAACGCCGAACTGCGCCGCCGCCTCAACCGGGTTGTAGCCGGCATGGCCCTCGCCGTGAATGTCATGGGCTTAACCGCAGCCCTGGCGGCTTATCGTGATGGCGGCGAGTGGCTGGACCAACTGCGGGTCTATCTGACGGCCAACCGGGATTATGTGGTTAACTATGTTGAGGAATATCTGCCCGGCCTGACCACTACGGTGCCCGAAGCCACCTATCTGGCCTGGTTCGACTGCCGGGAGGCGGGTATCGAGGACAACCCCTATCAATTCTTTTTGAAGCAGGCCCGCGTCGCCCTCAACGACGGCGCTCATTTTGGGCCGGGCGGCGATGGTTTTGTCCGGCTCAACTTTGGCTGTCCCCGCTCCATCCTCACCGAGGCGCTGGAGCAGATGCGGACAGCGCTAAACGGTTGAGAAAATAACTCAGGAGTGCAAAAGCTTTGCTTTTGCACTCCTGACTCCCCTCCTTATGACCCCGGTCACATCAAACGTATGACCTCCCGCACCTAAACAGGTGACCGGCGGCACTACCGAGCCCTGTTCACTTTTGCTATACTTCCCTCCATAGCCCAACGGAAATCAAACTTTCGTCGCCTCTACAATACAACTTTTGATGGATGACGCTGCACCCGACTCGCGGTTATAATCCAGGCATAGGCTCGAAAAATAAAAGTATGTCCGATAAACGGGCAGTGTCAGAATTTAGAACATTTTACAAACTCTTAACACAAAACGATTGACAAACAATCAGGGGTTTGATACAATAATTTCCGCACATTGTTCGTTTTACAAACATTATTCAGAAAATGACAGAACTTTCACCTCGCCAACGGCGCTATCACAAAACTAAAGAAACCATTCTGCAAGCGGCCAGAGAGATTATTGCCGAAAAAGGCTCGGATGGTTTATCGCTGCGCGAGTTGGCCCGCCGGATTGATTACAGCCCCTCGGGGTTGTACGAGTACTTTAGCAGCAAAGAAGAGATCGTTACCGCTGTGTGTGTCGAAGGGTTGGGGCTGCTGAGCGATTATTTGAACCGTGCCCCGGCCAATCTGACGCCGGCCGAACGGCTGATGGAAATGGGTCTGGCCTACCTGGATTTTGCCCGCGAGCATCCCGAACATTTTCGTTTAATCTTTGCCTCGCTCAGCCACGAACAGACCCATCTGGCCGAAGAGGCCATGAACGGCGACTCGCCCTACCATCTGCTGCTTGAGGCAGTTCAGGCAGTGATTGCCACCGGCGAGTTCAGCGTCAACGAAGAGTTTAACCTGGAAGATATGGCCTTTAGCCTGTGGGCGCTGGTACACGGATTGGCCGTGTTGGAACAAACCCACTTAAAGAATTTTCAACAGGAAGCCCCCACCCAACTGTATCGCCGCGCTCTGCGTGTCTTTGGCGAAGGGCTGAAAAATAAAAACTTTTTGCCGGATAACTCGTAGAGTCAACGGGAAACAGTAAAGAAATTATTAGAGCACGCATGGCAGCTTTTATCCGATGCCTGCAATTACGAAGGAGCAAGTGATGAATCTCAAACTTATTACGACAACTTTCATATTGACCTTAGCTATGGGTGTCACCGCTGCTTGTGGCGGCGGCGAAGCGCCCACGGCTGAGCCGGTTGCCGAAGCGCAAGCCGCTGAAGGTCCGGCGGTTGTCTCCGCCGAAGCGTTTGTGGTGCCGGTGGACGAGGCCAACCTCTCTTTTGAGGTCGGCGGACGGGTAGCCGACCTCAAGGTTGAAGAAGGCGACACCGTGGCTAAAGGCGACGTGCTGGCTCAACTCGACCAGACCACCTATCAAGCCAGTCTGGCTGCCGCCGAAGCCGGCCTGCTCCAAGCCGAGGCCAACCTGGTCAAAGCCCAAGCCGACCTGGCCAAAACCGAGGCTCCGGCCACGCCCGAACAGATTGCCCAGCTCAA
>JAAUSP010000292.1 GCA_012032575.1 Anaerolineales bacterium
TCGGCGCACCCGAAGGGGTGTAATCCTCAGTTGATCCCCTTTTCGTCGGGGCAGTTCCTCCTCAAGTCCTCGACAAAGCCACCCTAACCTTGAATTCGGCAACAGGCTCCTTGAGGACGGGAAAATGACAAATTCATCTATTCACGTGCTGCTGGTCGAAGATAATCCGACCGATGTGTTGCTGCTCAGGGAAGCCCTGGCCGAGGTGCGGCTGTTTCCCTTTGAGCTGACCCAGGTGGCCCAACTGGCCGAGGTTCAGCCCTGTTTGAACCGGAAAAAGATTGATGTGATTTTGCTGGACCTGGGCCTGCCCGACAGCCAGGGCCTGGAGACGCTGCTGAAACTGCGCCGGCAAGTCCCCCAAACACCGGTGGTGGTCCTGACCGGGCTGGCCGACGAGGAACTGGGATTGAAAGCCTTGCAGGCCGGGGCGCAGGATTACCTGGTTAAAGGACAGGTGGAAGGGACCGGGCTGGCCCGGTCCATCCGCTACGCCATCGAGCGCCAGCGCAGCGAGGAGGCACTGCGGGAAAGCGAGGCCAAGCTGCGAATCCTGTTCAACCTGCTGCCGGTCGGCGTCTCTGTGCTTAATGCTGAACGCAATGTGGTTGAAACTAATCTGGCCCAGGAACGGATTCTGCACCTCAGCAGCGAGGGACTGAGCCACAAAGCGTATCTTCATCGCACTTACCTCCGGGCTGACGGCACGCCCATGCCGCCGGAAGAGTTTCCCAGCGTCCGCGCCCTGGCCGAAAACCGGGTGATTGAAGATGTTGAAATTGGCATTGTCACCGCTGCCGGTGAGCGCATCTGGACCAATGTCAGCGCCGCGCCGGTCCATTTAAATGATTGGCAAGTAGTGGTGACTACCTCTGACCTGAGCTGGCGGAAATGGGCCGAAGAGTCGCTGAAACAGAGCGAAGCCTTCAACCGGGCCGTCCTCAATTCGCTGACTGATCACGTGGCCGTGCTGGATCGGGAGGGCAATATTACCGCAGTCAACCGGGCCTGGGAAAACTTTGCCCGGGCTAATGGCGACCCGACCCTGGTCGGCACCGGGGTTGGCCTCAACTATTTGCAAATTTGCCGTGAGGCGGCAGCGCAGCAAATCTCCGACGCGGCGGAGGCTTTGGCGGGGATCGAGGCCGTGTTGAGTGGAGCGCAGAATGAATTTTATATGGAGTATCCCTGTCATTCGCCCGGTCAGGAACGTTATTTTTTGATGCACATTTCGCCCTTGTCCGCCGAAAACGGTGGGGTGGTTATCTCTCATCTGGATATTACCGCTCGCCGGCAGGCCCAGGCGGAAATTCAGCGCCGTAACCGGGAACTGGTCCTGCTTAACCAGGTTATCGCCGTCTCGGCCTCAAATGGGGACCCGGAGAGTTTTTTGGAAACCGTCTGCTGGGAACTGGTCCAGGCGTTTGACCTCTCTCGGGTAACCGCCATCTTGTTTGAACAGGAGAATACCGAGATTGTTGTGGTGGCCGAAGCCGTAGTTGGCCCTGGACCGTCTGCGCTGAATTTGCGCACTCCGGTCAAACGCAATCCTGTTTTAACCTACCTGCTCAGTCACGAGGGGCCGTTAGAAGTCGCCGATGTCCAGCGTGACTCGCACCTGGCGCCTTTCCACGAATTAGCCGGCTATTATGGGGTCGGCTCGCTGCTGATTTTGCCGTTGCTGGTAAACCGAAAAATCGTGGGTAGTTTGAATTTGTGTGGCAGCCAGCCTCGGCAATTTTCAACCGAGGAAATCAACCTGGCCTGGAGCGTGGCCGACCAGGTGGCCGGAGCGCTGGCGCGGGCGCAAATGGTTCAGGTGCAGCAGCGTTTGAGCACGGCGGTGGAGCAATCTGAACAAAGCGTTATCATCACCGATACTGAAGGAAATATTATTTACGTTAATCCCGCTTTTGAGCGCAACAGCGGTTACAGCCAGGCCGAAGTGCTGGGCCAGAACCCACGCCTGCTTAAAAGCAATCAGCACGACGATGCGTTTTACGCCAGGTTGTGGGCCACCATCAGTGCCGGGCAGGTTTGGCGGGGCCAGTTTGTGAATAAAAAGAAAAATGGTGTCTTCTATACCGAAGAGGCCAGTATTACCCCGGTGCGCGATGAGAACGGGGTGATTGTTAGCTATGTGGGCTTGCAGCGGGATGTGACCCATGAACTGCAACTGGAAGAACAGTATCGTCAGGCCCAAAAAATGGAGGCGATTGGCCGGCTATCGGGTGGGGTGGCTCACGATTTCAACAACCTGCTGGTGGTCATCAACGGCTACAGCGAACTGCTGCTCAATCGCCACCTGGATACCGCCAGCCCTTTCCGCAAATATGTCGAGGAAATTATCAAAGCCGGCGAGCGGGCCGCCGGCTTGACCCAGCAGTTGTTGGCTTTTAGCCGCAAACAGGTTCTCCAGCCCAAAGTTCTGAACCTCAACGAGACGGTGGCTCAGACCGAAAAGATGCTGCGCCGTCTGATCGGCGAGGATATAGATTTTGTAACCCACCTTGAACCGGGGTTGGGCGAGGTCAAAGCTGACCCCGGCCAGATCGAGCAGATCATTCTGAACCTGGGGGTCAACGCCCGCGATGCCATGCCGCGGGGGGGCAAACTCATCATCGAAACGGACAATGTGGAATTTGACGAGACCTATATCAGCCAGCACGCCGAGGTCAAGCCGGGCCATTACGTTATGCTGACCGTCAGCGATACCGGGCTGGGCATGGATGCCGCCACCAAAGCGCGTATTTTTGAGCCGTTTTTCACGACCAAGGATCAGGGTCGGGGCACTGGCCTGGGATTAGCTACGGTGTACGGGATTGTGAAACAAAGCGGGGGCGACATCTGGGTTTACAGCGAAGTGGGCCGGGGCACAACTTTTAAGGTGTACCTGCCGCGGGTGGATGAAGTCATGCCTCGGCTGGAGCAGCCTGTCGCCCCGGTGGCCGTAGCGGGTGGCGACGAGACGGTGCTGCTGGTAGAAGATGAAATGATGGTCCGTACCCTGGCCCGGCAGGTGCTCGAATTAAGGGGGTATACAGTGCTGGAAGCAGAGCACGGGCAGGCCGCGCTGCGGCTGGCTCAACAGCACCCGTCAATCCACCTGCTGCTGACCGACCTGATTATGCCAGGGGGACTGACCGGCCGCGAATTGGCCGAACAGTTGGAACCCCTTTACCCGGAGATGAAAGTTCTCTATATGTCGGGCTATACCGATGACGCTATTGTTCATTACGGTGTTCTCACTTCGGGGGTTCATTTTTGCAAAACCTTTCACCCCGCTGGCCTTGAGCGCCAAAGTGCGCCAGGTTTTGGATGGCGGGTAGGCAAATTGACCATTTACAAATTTAGGGGCATCAGGTATACTTAAGCATACGCTTTTGGTCAAACTCAGTTTTGGGACAAAACCTGTAACCATGGAGTGAACTGCCCGATGCGGCAGGGGGACAGCAGAACTCAGGTGTGTCCATTGGATATTAGCGCTGCCTGGCGGCGACCTTATCTAAACCTGTACGCTTATACCTTTACCCTGCTTTGGTCCGGCTGGAGCGGGATAAATGTTTATGGGCTTGTTTCCGCGCTCAACCAGGCGTGGATCATGCCAGTTTGCTTCCCCCAGAGTGGGAAATCGAAGTTGACAATCTCTCCCCGACCCAAAAACTCCTGTCTATTTAGCCAAACAGAACTTGCCAATATATCCGCTGAAAGTGAGACTTTTGCTCTGATCTCTGAATGTTGTGGACCAACATTCTGCACTGGATTTAAACGGTTCCTGCCTGAAGGCGGCGGATCTATGTTATTTCTGAATCAAAGCCTGCCGACGACTAGTTCCAGTTCGAGATCACAATGCCGCCAATGACCAAAACGGAACAGAACCTTTGGCACGAAAATCAGACGCTGCGCCAACAGTTGAAAGAAGCCGAAGCTGTGATTCAGGCCCTTCGCCTCGACCCGGCCGAGGCGCTGGTTATTCCCGGCCCTCAAGGCGAGCCGGTTTACTCGCTGATTGGGGCCGAGCGCCAATATCGGGTGTTTATCGAGGCGATGAATGAAGGCGCGCTCACCCTATCCAGTGATGGAGTTATCCTTTACGGCAACAATCGTTTGGCCGAACTGGTCAGGCTGCCGCTTGAAAAAGTAATCGGTGCATCTATTTATCAGTTTGTTGCTCTGGGCGACGAAGCCAAACTGCGCGGGTTGTTAACCCAAAGCGGGGCGGAAGATAATCGGGCCGAGATCAGCCTCAAAGCCGGGGATGGCAGCATGGTTCCCTGTTACTTTTCAATCCGCTCCCTGGTTGTGGACGAATTCAAGGGATTTTGCATGGTTGTTACCGATTTAACCGAATTGGTGGCGGCCAGACTGGCCCTTGAACATGTCAGGCAGCGCGAGCAGCAAGAGCATGAATTTCACCGTTTGCTTAAATTGGCCGGGGCTGCTCGCAGCGCTGTTACCGCCGAACTGTTTGGGCTGGCCCCCCTGCGCCAGAATTTGCCGGACATGTTTGAACAATTTGTAAAGCGTTATGCCCAGGTACTCGACCTGGCCCTGGAACAACGCGCCTACAAAGTTGAGCACCACCTTTCTGAAGAACTCCAAACCATGGCCGAACAGTTGGGCTTTGTTAAAGCCGGGCCGCGCGACGTGATCGAAATCCACAGCGTGGCGCTGACCGAAAAGAGCCGGACCAGCACCTCGCTCAAGGCTCAGGCTTATCTGGAAGAGGGGCGGCTGCTGGTGCTGGAATTGATGGGCTATCTGGTCTCATTTTACCGTAATTTGGCGATCTGGGTTAAACCCGGTGCGGTTTCCAAAAATGCCAAGACTCACGGATAAGAGGAATATGATGAAAAACCATTTACTAAAACTGTATATTACGGGCCACACGCCCCGGTCTGAACGGGCGATCAGCCAGTTGCGCCAGATTTGCGAAACTGAACTGGCCGGTCAGTACGAACTGGTTATTATTGATATCCTGGAACGGCCCCAACTGGCCGAAGATGAGAAAATCTTGGCCACTCCCACCTTGATAAAGGTTTTGCCGCCACCGCTGCGCCGCGTTATTGGGGATCTATCTGACGTGGACAAAGTATTGCTTGGCCTCGATCTGGTGCCGCCGGTCAAGACTCACCTTGCGAAAGAAGAGGACTAATGGCTGTGATACAACAAGCTTCGATTCCGAAGTTGGAAACCCATATCCCTGGTTTTGATTTTATTGCCAACGGCGGCCTGCCCCAGCGGCGGACTGTTTTGATTTCCGGCACCGCCGGCAGTGCTAAAACCGTATTTGCCGCACAGTTTCTGGCTAACGGTATTACCAGGGCTGATGAAAATGGGGTCTTTATTACCTTTGAAGAGCCGCCGGCCGATATCCGCGAGAATATGCTGGGCTTTGGCTGGGATATTGCCGCCTGGGAAGCCGCCGGACAGTGGGCCTTTGTGGACGCCTCGCCCGAACCGGGCCAGGAAATTATTATGGCCGGTGACTTTGACCTGGGCGCTTTACTGGCCCGCATTGAGTACGCGGTGCAGAAAGTCAAAGCCAAACGGGTTTCGCTGGATTCTTTGGGGGCAATTTTTACCCAATTTGCCGACGGGGCGACCGTGCGGGGTGAACTATTGCGCATTGCGGTACGCCTGAAAAGATGAATGTGACCGCAGTAATGACGGCTGAACGCACCCAGGAGTACGGCGAGATTGCCCGCTATGGGGTAGAAGAGTTTGTGGCCGACAATGTGATTATTTTACGCAACGTGTTGGAGGAAGAGAAACGACGCCGGACCGTCGAAATTCTCAAATTCCGGGGCACGTCTCACCAGAAAGGCGAATTCCCTTTTGCCATTATGCCTCACGAAGGGATTGTGGTCATTCCACTTTCGGCCTACGAGCTGAAACAGCGCTCTTCGGCGGTGCGAACCACCTCGGGCAACCCCACCCTGGACCAGATGTGTGGCGGCGGCTTTTTCCGTGATTCGATCATTCTGGTTTCCGGGCCACCGGAACCGGCAAAACCCTGATGGTCACCGAATTTATCGCCGGGGCGGCCGCCAATAATGAGCGCTGTCTGCTGTTTGCCTTTGAAGAAAGCCGGGAACAGCTTTTCCGCAACGCCAGCGGCTGGGGCATTGATTTTGAGCAGATGGAACAGGAAAACAAACTGAAAGTGGTCTGCGAGTACCCGGAGGTATCGGGCCTGGAAGACCATCTGATCAACATGAAAGAAACTATCGGCACATTCAAGCCCCACCGGGTTGCCGTAGACAGCCTATCAGCCCTGGAGCGCGTCTCGACCGAGAAGGGCTTCCGCGAGTTTGTGCTGGGGTTGACTTCTTTTATCAAACATCAGGAAATGACCGGGCTGTTTACCTCTACCACCCCCACCTTGCTGGGCGGTACCTCGGTCACTGAGGCCCATATCTCGACTATTACCGATTCGATCGTTCTGCTGCGCTACGTGGAAATGTACGGCGAAATGCGCCGGGGGGTAACGGTACTGAAAATGCGCGGCTCGATGCACGATAAAGACATTCGGGAGTTTTCCATTGACGGCCAGGGTATGCACATTGGCCAGCCGTTTCGCAATATTACCGGCATTTTGGCCGGCCATCCGGTTCACCTGCCGCCCAGTGAAATCGAGCGGATGCAAGGGTTGTTCAGCACCGACTGAGGATGATCTTCCAAATCTTGATCCGGTCATCAGAATAAATGGACAAAACGAACCTCTCTGTCTTACTAATCGAGGATGACTCTGGTGACGCTCTCTTGCTGCAAGAGATGTTGGCCGAAATAACCTCCTTTCAGGTCAATCTGACCCATGTTGAATATCTAAACCAGGGCCTGCAATACCTGGCCGAAAATCCGGTTGATCTGGTTCTGAGTGATTTAACCCTGCGGGATTGTTGGGGGCTTGAGGTACTGGCCCAGTTGAGCCGGTACACGGTGGCAATTCCGGTCATTGTGTTAACAGGGATGGATAACGAAACCTGGGCAACCGAGGCCCTCCAGTCCGGGGCACAGGATTACCTGATCAAAGGAAAAGTGACCGGCGACGCGCTGGAACGGGCTATGGGCTATGCCATTGAACGGCAGCGGCTGCGCCGGGATTTGCAAACCCAAATGAACTCGCTGCTCCGCAGTGAATCCCGCCTGCAAGCCATGATCGAGCACAATGCCGATGGCATGGTTATTATTGACAAGGCCGGTCTAATTCGTTTTGTCAACCTGGCGGCCGAGCAGTTATTTGGCCGCCGGGCCGAGTCCCTTTTGAACGCCCCGTTTGGTTTTCCCCTGGTGGTCGGCGAAAAGACGGAACTGGATATTCTGCGTAGCCTTGGGGAGCGGGTCATTGCCGAAATGCGGGTGGGAGAAATGGATTGGGAAGGCCAGGACGCCTTTCTGGCCTCGCTGCGCGATGTGACCGCACGCAAACGAATTGAAGAACAGTTTCGCCTGGTGGTAGAAGCTTCGCCGTATGCCATAATTCTGGTTAGCAACAAGGGCTTGATGCATCTGGTCAATTCTCAAACCGAGGTTCTGTTTGGCTACTCCCGCCAGGAAATGATTGGCCAGAGTGTCGAAATATTGGTTCCCGATGTGTTTCACGCGGTTCATATTCGAGAACGAGAAGCTTTTTTGAACCGACCCGTTACCCGGCCTATGGGCCGCGGGCGAAATCTTTATGGGCGGCGCAAAGATGGTAATTTGGTTCCGGTTGAGATTGGCCTGAGTTCGGTAACAACAACAGAAGGAATTTTTGTGCTGGCCTCCGTTGTTGATATCACCGAGCGCAAACGGGCTGAGGCAGAAATTATACGCCGCAACCGTGAACTGGCCTTGCTTAACCAGGTTATCGCCGCCTCGGTGGCCAATCAGACCCCGGAAGTCATTCTGGAAATTGCCTGCCGTGAACTGGCCCTAACCTTTGGGCTGTCCCAGGCTACCGCTCTGTTGTTCAACGAGGACAGAACGATAGTTACAGTTGTGGCCGAATACCGGGCTGAAAACCAGCGGGCTATGCTGGGTACGGCTGTGCCGGTGCCGGTCCATTCTTCCTTTCAGCAACTGCTCCAGTTTAATGTTCCGTTGGTGCTTAGCGGCGTTCAAAGCGATGTGCGTTTGGCTCCGCTGCACGGTCTGCTGGGCCGAAATGGGGTCACTTCGCTGCTGCTGCTCCCGCTCCGAATTCATGGCCATGTGATTGGTAATTTGAGCCTGGAAGCAACCGAAATGCGTTATTTTGCGCCGGAGGAAGTTAACCTGGCCTGGAGTGTGGCCGATCAGGTTGGCGGGGCGCTGGCCCATGCCCGACTGAGTCAGCTTCACCAGCGGTTAAGCACAGTGGTAGAGCAGGCTGCTGAAAGTGTGATGATTACCGATACTGCCGGGTTTATTGTTTATGTCAACCCGGCTTTTGAGCGCATCAGCGGTTATTCTCAGGCTGAAGCGGTGGGGCAAAACCCGCGTTTTCTTAAAAGTGACCAGCAACCCCCCGAAATTTACCAGGATTTGTGGGCTACCATTAGCACCGGCGGCGTATGGCGAGGCCGCTTTGTTAACAAAAGCCGGGATGGCAGCTTATATGTTGAAGATGCCACGATCACGCCGGTGCGTAACGAGAGCGGGGTTATTGTTAATTATGTAAGCGTTCAACGTGATGTGACGCGCGAGTTGCAATTGGAAGACCAGTATCGCCAGGCTCAAAAAATGGAAGCGGTTGGCCGCCTGGCCGGCGGGGTAGCCCACGATTTTAATAACATGTTGGTCATTATCAATGGCTACAGCGAGATATTGCTGCGCCGCCATTTAAGCAATAATGACCCCATTCGGAAATTTATCGAAGAGATCCATCAGGCTGGAGAGCGAGCCGCCGGATTAACCCGGCAACTGTTAGCTTTTAGCCGTAAACAGCTACTCCAGCCGGAGGTGTTGAATCTCAATGAAATCATCTCTGAACTGGAAAAATGCTACTGCGGCTCATTGGCGAGGATATTGAACTGATAACCCGATTGAGGCCGGGCCTGGGGCAGATCAAGGCCGATCCCGGACAAATAGAGCAAATCGTGATGAACCTGGTAATCAAC
>JAAUSP010000293.1 GCA_012032575.1 Anaerolineales bacterium
GCTTCCAGCGAAGATTTCCGCAGCTTGGCATCAAAGGATTGGGTCAATTCGTTATCGGGAATAGGGATGTTGAGCGCCACTTCCAAAAGCGGCAGGCGGGGGGCCAGGGCCGGATCAATCAACTTGAGCTGCTGTTCCAGTTGGGTAATCTGCTCTGGTGCTTCGCGGATAGAGTCAAGGTGGAAGAAGCCGCGCCAGATGGAATGCCAGACCAGATAAGTGATATTGGTACCGTAAGATTGACATTCGCCGCCGTAGGCAACCATCTGATAATCATTGGCCAGACGAATGACCTCGGCCATCAGACGAGATTTGCCCATGCCCGCCTCAGCAACGATGCTGATGATTTGACCATGTCCATCGAGAACCTGGTTCAACTTCTGCCGGATCAGATTCAGCTCAGCTTCTCGCCCGACCATAGGCAGGGAATACGTTGGTTCCTGCAAATGAATCGCCTGGCGTTCTTTGGGTCCATTCAAGCTGAACACCTTGACCGGCTCGGCTTTGCCTTTAACTTTAAACGGAGGCAGGCTGTCCCAACTAAAACTGTCGGCAATCGGTTGACGGGCGTTGGCACTGACCAGAATTTGGCCGGGGGCGGCCGCTTGCATCAGCCGAGCCGCCAGATTTACATCGTCGCCCATAACCCCATAGGTACGGCGCATAGTTCCGCCGTAAGCCCCGGTATAGATTTGGCCCTGGCTGATGCCGATTTTGACATTGCTGATAAAACTGAGAGCGGCGGGTAAATTGCACAATTCCAACGCTGCGGCAACCGTTCTTCGGGTGTCGTCTTCGTGGGCAATGGGTGCGCCAAAGGCTGTGTAGAGATAACTCCCTTTATCACCCACCGTTAACTGGAGGAGATACCCCTCGTAGCGGGCCAGAATGGTTTGCACCCAACAAATGTAGGTATCGAGTTTGTTTCCGGCTCGCTCGTCCTCATCAAAATCAATGCCGTCAAAACTTAAAAATAATACCACGGCCGGGCGAAGTTCTGCCAGAAATTCACCTTTGCCGGCATGGAGTCGCTCGTACACCGGCGGCAGCAGCCAGGGACGTACTTGTTCCTCAGTTAGAGATGGCTCTTGATTGGGCCAGGGCTGAGGGAGAATAGTCTGGCTCAAGCCACCGATAACGCCAAAGGATTGTCCATCGGGATCGGTCCGAAAGGCGGTTACACGTAGGGTATGGCTTAACTGGGCCAATACCTCTGGAGCTACTACCACCTCGCCCTTGGTGGCATGATGCTCAGCCGTGGCCATCCGATCCAGGGTTGCCCCGGCCAGCACATCAATATACTGTATCTCCGGGTCGCCCACCAAAAAGCGCCGAACCGGCCCAACCGCCACTGCTGCTTTCATAGCCAGTGATACGGTCCCGGCCCCGGGGATTTCGAGGGCAGCGAATTGGGCCATAGCCCGCTGCATATCCAGGCCGCAAGCTGTAGCCCGCCGGCCATCATCGCCGTCGAGCCAGCAAGTCACCGCGTCGCCGCTCAGGGCAATAACACTGCCGCCATAGCGGTGAACTTCAGACACCAGGGCATCGTAAATTCGGTTTAATTCGTGGGTAAGCTCTTCGGGTCCGCGTCGGGGCCCGTAAGCCTTGAGCATAGCTTCGGTTAGTGGAGTAAAGCCAGAAATATCGGCAAACAGGGCGCTGCCCTGGGTACGGTCAGGCAGGCTGGTTCCGGTGGACAGCGCCAGACAGCGGTCCATCGGAATGTAGGCGATTTTTGACTCCATATTCTTATATCTCCCCAAGATGTACAAGCATCATAACACAGAAAGTTTAAGAGTAGAATGGTAATAACAGGCTATTGAGGCAGTTTTTTTGAGTGAGTTTTTCCGATGAAAAGGGTAGATAATAAGCGCATCTGCCAGAGGGGGCGTTTTATCTCTGGTAGTCTGCCCTGGCTTATGGTAAAATAACAAGAGTATGGGTTCTTTTGTTGTTCCCGACCCCGGTGAGGATATTTTAGTCAAGTAACGCAACACCCACAAACGCTTCGGGTCAATTCTGAGCCTGTTTATTCTGTAGAAGTTGCGTACCCAAATGAAGGGAATGATCTATGAAAGTGATGCAGCTTGCCCGGCCTGCTCCCATTGAGCATGCGCCGCTGGCTGCGGGCGAGCTTGACCTGCCCGAACCCAGCCCAGGGCAAATCCGCTTTACCGGACTGCACGCCAACGGCGGTTTTGCCGAGTATCTGGTTGTACCGGAGCAGTTTGCCTATCCTATCCCGGTCATTTTTGATAGTGTCGAGGCTGCGCCGCTGCTGTGCGCCGGAGTGGTAGGGTATCGCTCGCTGCGGCTGAGCCGGGTGCAGCCAGGGCAGCGTTTGGGGTTGTACGGCTTTGGCGCGTCGGCCCATTTGGTGCTGCAAGTGGCCCGCCATTGGGGTTGTGAAGTATTTGTGTTTACGCGAAAAGGCCATCATCGCCGGTTGGCCCGGTCGCTGGGGGCGGTTTGGGCGGGAGGGGCAGAGGATGACCCCGGCGCTATGATGGACAGCAGCATTATCTTTGCCCCGGCAGGCTGGCTGGTCCCGCTGGCTTTGCAGCGGCTGGAGCGAGGCGGCACGCTGGCCCTGGGCGGCATCCATATGAGTCCCCTTCCCGAAATGCCCTATGACTTGCTTTGGCACGAGCGCACCCTTCAAAGCGTAGCCAACAGCACCCGCCAGGATGTGCTGGACTTTTTGCGTGTGGCGGCAGAAATACCGCTCCAGCCCGAAACCGAACGGTTTCCCCTGGAGCAGGCCAACGAGGCGCTGCTGCGGCTAAAGCAGGGTCAAATCAACGGAGCGGCAGTATTGGAAGTGAAACAATGAATCTAAAGCCTCTTTTTAACGCATCGGTTCGAGAAGATTTTTCGCCGCAGCAAACCCTTAGCCTGATTGGACTGGCCGGACTGGCAACGCTGCTGATGGCTTTTATCCCCTGGCTGGGCTGGCTGAACTATCCCTTCCGGCTGCTGCTGACCATGGTTCACGAGCTGGGACATGGTCTGGCGGCGCTGCTGACCGGCGGGACGTTCATTCGCTTTGTAGTCTTTCCCAATGGGGCAGGTCTGGCTTACACTGCCGGCGGCTGGCGTTGGGTGATTGTCCCGGCGGGATACGTGGGAGTGGCCTTATTCGGAGCGGCCTTGATCAGGCTGGGGCGGAGCCACCAATGGAGCCGGCTGGCCCTGGCGGTTATAGGCGGCCTGATGGGGCTGCTTGCGCTGCGTTATGGCGTGCCCAGTATTATCTCAGGCGATTTTCTGAGCGGGCTTTTGACCACCGTCAGCGGGGTGGCGTTTGGCGGCTTTTTTGTCTGGGTGGCCTTGAAAGCAGCGCCAGGCTGGATTGTTTTCCTGCTCCATTTAGTCGCTATTCAGGCCGGGCTAACGGCTTTTTCTGATTTGATGGTGGTGATGGGCTTATCGCTCAATTTCTTTAACGCCCCGGCCAACGACGCCCGCTCGATGGCCGAAATGACCCTTATCCCGGCAATTGTCTGGGCAGTGGTCTGGGCCGGTCTGGCGGCGGTATTGATCGGCGGAGCGATTTGGGTAACGTGGGCGCAGGGAGGCGAGGAGAAGTGATACAAAGAGGTGTGAGGCGAGGATTGGGTAGTAGTTCTTCGCCTCACATCTCTTCGCCCGCTTCTCGTCGCCTCAGTTATAGATTTCCCAGACTCCCTCACCGTCCATGATCCGGCGGATCTGGTCGGGAAAGCGATTACGGTTGAGGGGCTTGCCCAAAAAGCCGTTGAAGCCGGCGGCCTGGGCCTTGGCGATTTCGGTACTGGCATCGCGGGCGGTTACGGCCACGATGGGGACATTTTTAAGGGCCGGCTCTTTCTTGAGTTGGGCCAGCACTTCGTAACCATCGCCGTCGGGCAGGCCCAAATCCAAAAAGATCATATCTACCTTGGTCATCTTTTTAGCCCGGTCTACGGCGTCGCGGGCAAAGCGTTCCATCACGGTGCGGACCCCAATGCGTCGCAGCATCACCGAGAGAATCGCCAGACCGGAGGCGTCGTCTTCTACTACCAGGGCTATATAGTTTTGAAATTTATCACTGCTCATGAGAAATCCTCTTTGTTTTGGAATTACTTACTCAGCGACCGCAGCCATACTGTTGCGGCGGCCAGATGTTATTTGTTCAACCGGCAGAGCCACCGTGAAGGTTGTCCCTTGTCCGGGATGGCTTTCAACTTCGATGTAACCTCCATGCAGCTCCACCAGTGATTTGGTAATGGGCAGGCTCAGGCCGACACTCGCGTGCTCGCGGCGGTCGGATAAGCCTTCGCCGGTGAACTGCTGAAAGAGGGTGGGCAGCAGCGCAGCGTTGATGCCCCGGCCGGTATCGGCCATTTCGATGACCACGTGCCCATTGTTGGCATAAGCTTTAAGCCAGACGGCCCCAGTGTCGGTAAAAAAAGCTGCATTGGAAAGCAGGTTGAACAATATCTGGCGCAGCCGCAGCCGGTCAGCCATCACCTCTGGCAGGGTAGGGGCCAGGTCGGTGCTCAATTGCACCGGCTTATCCTGAAGTTTATCCGTCACCAGGGGTATGGTTTCGGAAACCAACTCGGCCAGATTAACGGGCTGGAGCTGCAAAGTCATCTGGCCTGCTTCTATTTTACTCATATCCAGAATGTTGTTAATTAGATGGAGCAATTTTTCTGCGCCTTGAAGCGCCTGAGTCAGCAAGGCCGTCTGGTCGGGGTTGAGCGGGCCGGTGTCGCCGTCAACCACAAAGCCGATGTAATTGATGATCCCGTTGAGCGGAGTGCGCAGCTCGTGGGTGACGTTAGCCAAAAATTTGCTTTTGAGGCGGGTCAAGGCTTCGGTGGTACGAATAGCCTGGTTCAGTTCCAGGCTCCACACCGCCAGGGCCAATTGTTTTTGCAAATCCAGTAATATTGACTGCTCACGCCTGGTAAAATCTTGCCCATTAATTTTGGTCCCCAAGAAAAGGGTACCAAGCGAAACATTGTTGACTTTGAGCGGCAGTTGCATGGAGTAGGGGCTGTGAGACCGGCCGCCAAAAGTGAGTTCGGCGCTGCGCAGCCGGAAATCAGCCGGAATATTCCAACCTACCAACGCCTCTAATTCATGCCGCGATTTTATTTTGAGCAGTTCTTGTTGAAACAAACGCAGTCCAATCTTAAAATCTTCAACACTGCCATAAAGCCGCTGCTCCAGGCGGTGGCGAACATTTCGGTAGACCGGACGGAGAACAAAAAGGCAGTCGCAGTCCAAAAAATGGTAGCGAAATCGTTGTAGCGGACATAATCAAGATTAACGGTGGTGGCATTGATAAAAGCCAGCAGCAAAAAATAGCTGACCAGGGCCGTACTGATTGCCCCCAGATAAAGGGTGTGCAACTGTTGGCTGCGCTTCAGCTCAAACATCTGGTAGCGCAGAGTGGCAAAGGTGACAGCAATAGGCAGTCCAATCAAGCCGTAGCGCTCCACTGTTTCAAAAATGAGGGTGCGATTTGAAAAATCCAGCAAAAAACTCAAGGTGATGGCTAACAGGGTAGGTAAAACCAGGCCGAAGAGTAATATACGCGCCTGCTGCCGGGCGGGCAGCGTTTCTGCCTGCAAAGCAGCGTTTAGCAGCAGGGCTGCCCCGACGATTGCATAAATAGCCGTATAGCTGTTGAGAAATTGGGTGAAATAACCGGTCAATTCGGGTCGGTCAATCAGGGTGGGTAAATAAACTAGAGTCGGCAGGATGGGCAGATATATCAGCGGCAGCAGGGCGGGCCATGTTTTCAATACCGAGCGCGGAGAAGGAAAAACTAACAAGAAATGCAGCAGCAGCGGCGGCAGCAATACTTTTCCGGCCAGGGACCCAAAGAAAGTTACATAAAAAAGCCAGCTCCCCACAAAATCCGGTAAACTGACCAGGGCATAAACCAGAGCGACACTAAACAAGCTAAACAGGCGAATCTGAACAGAATCTGGCCGCCCATACGAGGCAATCATCGCAGTAATCAGGCCCAGCATAGCAAAAAAAGCCGGGATGACCACCAACTGCAAAAAATCTTCCCCGGTAAAGCCCACCACCGACAAGACTACTTTGGCAATTTGACCCGTTGGGCTTTTTAGAAAATAGTTAATCGGCTCGCCAACTTCCTGCTGGCGAATATAGTTGATGAGCTGCTCGGAGGAAAAAATTGTGATACCATTGACACTGAGAATCACATCATCCTCGGCCAACTTGATATTGCGGATGGCTGGTTCACGGGTTTCCCAACCAGGCAGATTACTTTCGGTAATAACCCGGTTTTGATGCAGGAACCCGGCAAAGGGCTGCCCAATCCACTGCCAGCTCAAGCCAAAATTAACCAGCAGCCAGACTACCGCCAGCCCCAGGCTGCCCATCTGAAATCCGTACCACAGCTTATCGAAAGATAGGTTAAAACGTTTTGCCTTCACGGTCATAAGCTACTGCTGATTTTCTGGACTTATCCCATCCCGAATCCGTAAAGTTTTGGAACAACCCTCAAAGTTCACCGAATAACGATTCGGCAGTGACGCCGGTAAGTATTTCTTTGGGCGTTTCCTTATTCGCCTTGTTCTGCTTAAGGCTAGAGAGCGGCAGCGTAAAGGTAAAGGTGCTGCCCCGGCCCAGCTCGCTCTCGACCCAAATTTGCCCGCCGTGCAGTTCTACCAGAGCTTTGGTGATAGACAAGCCCAGGCCCGTGCCCAAATAGCGCCGACGCGCAAATTGAAGCTGCTGGCGGTTGACCAACTGCCGGTAATCTTCAAAAACCAGGGGCAGACTCTCCGGCGACATGCCCACACCCGTATCTTCAATGCTGATAGAAACCACAGTGCCGTTGAGTACCGCCCGCACCCGGATAGAACCCTTCTGCGTAAATTTAATAGCGTTGGAGAGCAAATTAAGCAAAATCTGGCGAATTCGCAAACGGTCGGCCATAACCGGGGGCAGACCATCCTCAAGTTCCACATTCAGGCTGACCGCTTTTTGTTGCAGCGGGTTGTTCACCAGCGGCAGGGTTTCTTCAATCACTTCCCGCAAATTCGTGACTTCCGGCAGCAGAGTCAATTGGCCGGTCTCGATTTTGGTAATATCCAAAATATCATTCAGGAGCTTCATCAAATATTCCGAGCCTTCCACGGCCCGGTTGAGGTATTCGGCCTGGTCCGCGGTGATTTCGCCCAAATCGCCATCAGCCACCAAACCCGTGGAATTGATGACCGTGTTGAGGGGAGTTCTCAATTCATGGGAGATATTGGTCAGGAAATTCAGCTTCAACTGGTCAGTCTTTTCGGCGGCGTTACGGGCTTCAGCCAACTGGATGCCCGATAAGACCAGTGACACCTGTTCCTGAAGCTGTTTCAAGGCCATTTGTTCGTAATACCCAAAGGATCGTCCCGAACGCTTGGGGCCGATTGTTAAAAAGCCCAAAGACCGACTCCCCATTTCCAGGGGCAAGGTGATGGTATTGGCCAACTCCAGCCGAGGCTTCGTATGCAGGTGAACCTCCTCCACCAACAAACGGTCCGGAATCTGCTGGCTCAGAAATTGGCTTAACCTTTCTCGGTTATCAATCTCGGTCAGCCGCTGGCAAAGCAAGTCAATCTTTTCTTTAAAATTGGCGGTATCGGGAAAAAACAGCCGGTCAACTACCCCCTGCGTCCACTCATACAGGGAGTGCAACAAGAGCAATGTGGATAAAGTGGTGGCAAAAACAGCCAGGCTGCGGTTAACCTCCTGCAACAGCATACCGGCAAACCAATGAATGAGGGAAAAAATGGTGATGTAGGTAAAAATCAGGGCCAGGGCAAAGCCGCCCCAAATCAGGGCCAGCCGCCCAATTTCCCATGCCGCCCCAATAGGGGGCCAGGGCCACCAGCGACGATTTTGGTTAGGCAAATAACGAGCCATGCGAGTTTTTAAATCCTACTATCAGCGCTATATTTTTACGCATATAGATAATAGCACAAAATGGCTCGATTGGCGGTTACAGATTGGTTAAGAGAAACGAAAAACGCGAGTTAAAAAACCCTCGCGTTTAAGAAACATCCTGCACATGAAATTTTAACCTTGTCGGACTCTCGCTTTTCCAGATGGGATGGATGGTAAATTGGGTTAAACCATGCTGGGCGTTTGTTCCTCTTTTTTACCCTTGCACTTTGTTCGCATTCATGCTAACATATTTGAGTGCGGACCATCAATTTCTACCGAACCGAAACGGGAGATTGCCCGATTGAAGAATTCCTCGACTCCTTACCCAGTAAGCAGGCTCAAAAAGTCGCCTGGGGCCTCCGCCTGATTGAAGAGCTTGACCTGGTCCCCGGTCAATATTTTGAAAAATAGGTCAACACGGAAGATATTTGGGAAGTACGAGTCCAATTTGGTGGAGATATTTTTCGCTTGCTTGGTTTTTTCGCCGGTTCCTCTTTACTAATCTTGACCAACAGTTTTGCTAAAAAGAGCCAGAAAACGCCCCGGCAGGAAATTGATTTGGCTACCCGGCGCAAAAATGAGTATTTATCACGACAGAGGAAAAAATGAGTGACGTCAGTCGATATATAGAAAAACGAATGAAGACAGACGCAGAATTTGCAGAGGGGTTTGAGATAGGTTATACCAATTTCAAAATTGGGGTGGTGCTTCGTCAAGCCCGAGAATCGGCAGGTTTAACCCAGGAAGAAGTGGCCCGGCGGTTAAATACGACGAAATCGGCTATCTCGCGGATAGAAAACCATGCCGATGATGTGCGCCTGTCCACGTTGAAACGGTATGCGGAAGCGGTAGGGGCTAATCTACAAATCAAGTTAGTGCGGGCTGCCTAAAAATCCCCTCGGCTGTGCCCGCCGAAATGCCCCGTAGCCAGTGGACCTAAATGACCATTTCCTCAATTTTTTCGTGTTAATTCGTGTAATTCGTGGCAGATAAAACCAACCTCTTTGGCTCTGGCTCGGCCAGGTTAGGGAGAACAGTATGGAAGAGAGATTAGCCCCAATTTACCCCGGCGAGATAACTTTTAGAAGAATTTCTAAAACCTGTTGGGCATAAG
>JAAUSP010000294.1 GCA_012032575.1 Anaerolineales bacterium
CTGATTTTTGCCCTGGCTCATCTGTTTGCCCTGGTTATTTTTTTACCTTTTGTGCTTTGGGCCGGGCTGGACTTTATCCTGGCCCGTCCGCGCCTCGCGGCGGCTCGCACCCTCGGTGCATTGGTGGGGACGGGAGCGGTGGCGCTGGTCATTCTGCTGGCCTTGGGATATGGTGGTGCGCTTTTTTACTCGACCCGCGAATTTGGCAAGGCCGTAGCCGAGCCGGAAAAGTTCACCGCCGAAGCCCAGGATAAACCCAACCAGGGCGACGGTCCCCAGGTGAATGACTTTTTTATCAAAGACCAGATTTTGGGGCCGCTGGGCGCGGGCGAGGCCGAGCCGGTCCTGTGGCTGGTCAACGGGCTGGTTGGGTTGGGCTTGTTGTATCTGCTGACCCAAAAACGATACAGCTTGAGCCTGCTGTTGAGCCTGTGGATTATTTTGCCCATCGGGGCGATTGTGGCTTTTTTGGTTTATCGGGGGACATTTTTTTCGCCGCGTTACATTATCTCGATCCTGCCGGCTTATCTGATCCTGCTCACGGTGGGACTGCTGGCCCTGCCGCGCTGGCTCAAATGCGCCGAGCCGGGCTGGGTGTCCAAGAGCGCTTTTTTGCTTCTGAGCGGGCTGGTGCTCTGGGCTATGGGGAGTGCTTTGAGCCAGCTCTATGTTGAACAGAAAAACGAAAATTGGCGGCTGGTGAGTCAATTTTTGGCCCAGAACGTGCAGCCGGGCGACGCGGTGATTCTGGTCAACGCCGAAGCGACCATGAACTGGTATTACCCGCCCGCCCGCACCGAATTGGACCGCTATGATAGCTTGACAGCCGTTCAGACCGAGGTAGCCGGGGCCAGGCGCAGTTGGGTGATCATCAGTATTTTTTCCAATTATATCGGCGAAGACCTATTAAAGATGCGGGCCTGGCTGGGAGAACAGGGGGCGATTCGGCTGGTCTTTGATCCGGTGATTGACGTCTATTACCTGGGGCCTGATACCAATCCGCCCCAACTGCTGAAAGAAATCCAAACGATGGCCCTGCCGGTTGACCACGCCCTTTACGCCAGCCTGGCCCGCGAAAATCGCCGCGACCCCGATGTGGCCCGGCGTTATTATGAACTGGCCATTGCCCACGCCCCCGATGAAGAAACACGGGCCGAGTATCAGGCCGGGCTGGAGGAGTTAAACGTTAAACGTTAAACGGTCAACGTTGAACGTTCAACCGTTTGACCCAATCTACCGGCAGCAAAAAATATGCCAGCCACGGCGCTTTGGATTGAGCCAGCCGGGGGTGATCCAGAGCGATTTCGTCCAGACTGGGCAGCAAGGCAAAGCGCAAGGCTTGAGCGACTTCGCGGGGGCGGCCTTCGCTGAATTTAATCGCCCTGAACAAATACGGGCCGGGCGGCTGAGGGTTGAGATGCGAGGTGTTGACCAAATCCAGCGAGTTGGCCCACGCATGGAATGAGGCCGAAACGCGCGTCCGCTGCGCGGCCAGCAGCGAGTCCGCCACAGCAGCAGGGAAATACTTTTGCAGCAGCACCAAAGCGGGATAAGTGAAGCGGGCCTCCACCTTGTCCAGCCAGGGGTGGGGGGCGTTTAAATGGGGAGTCAGCAGGGCCAGATCATACAGGTGAATCAGCCGGCCTTTGCCCTGCCATATGTGATAGGTGGCGTGGACCAGCAGGTGCAGCCAGAGCGCCTCCGGGCGAGGCAGCAGAGCCGGCTGGCCCAACAGTGTTCCCGGCGCGGCGTTGGCCCACATCAGCCCGGTCAGCTCGACGGTTGGCCCGCCGAAGGTTTCGCGGCAGTGCCGATGGAGTTCCAGCTTACGCGGGTTGTCGGGGTGCTCGCCGGCGGTGGAGACGACCCGGCGGTTGTCGGGTTTGCAGAATTCGGTGTGCTTCCAGTGGACCGTTTCCTGCTGGTAGCCGAGTTCTGCCAGCAGCGAGGCGCTGGCGGCAAAGTCGTCCGGTCGGACCAGCACATCCAGATCGGCCATAGAGCGGAGGCCCGGATGACGATAGTAAACCGGGGCTAAAATCGAGCCTTTGAGCGGCAGCAGCGGTATCTGGCGGCGGTTGAACAGGGCCAGAATTTCTTGCAGTTCCGCCTGCATGCGGGCCAGGCGCTGGCCGTTGAGTTGAGCCTGCTCGTCCAGCCAGCCCCGCGTGGACTCGTCCAGCCAGGGAACCGCCGTCAGTTTGGCCTGCAATAAAGGGGCGACCCCGTGGACGCGGCTGGCAAATTGAAAGGTCTGCCAGTCAGCGGCAGACCAATGCGGATTTTGGGGCGCGGCGGCGTTGAGCCAGGCGGCCAGGGTAGCGCAAAGCAGAGGCAGAGCGGTCATGCCTCGTCTCGATCGTCGGGGTCCAGACCGGTTTCGCGCAACTGCCGGCGCAGTTCCTGGGCCAGAACGATAATATCAATCAGTTGGCCTTCCTCTTCTTCGCTCACATCGTCGGGCATGAGGGCGCGAGCTTGATGCAGGGCCGCTTCCATGCGGTCATTGTGCAGCTTTATCATGTGGGTGATATGTTCCAGGGTTAGCTCGCGGGCTTTTAATTTGAGGCGCGGGCCGGAGAAGAAGCCCACGGCCTCCATCTCACGCACATACTCGTCCAACTCCTCCGGCGAGTCCCACTCCAACCCCTCGGTATGGTCCACACCCTCCATCTCCTCAAAGCGGTCGTCGGCCAGCAGCAGCGCTGAAAAATCTTCCAGTGACGGCTCAGAGTGCAGGGCGTGCCACTCATTCCACATCCGTTTGATCGGGACAACAATCTCTTCGTCTCGATCCAGGTAAGCGCAGACCCACTCCAGCAGTTCTGATGACATAAAATCCTCGCAAAAGAGGACCGGAAATTTCCTCCCAGCCTCTCTAATGAGTTTTGATATTCAAGGCGGGTAATCTTTGTAAGCCAGGAAGGTTGGAAGGTTGGTCCGTATTTACCAGCCTTCCAAATCTTCCAATCTTCCTGGCTTTGCTGAATTTGGGTATCAAAATTCAGCAGGTGAAGGGCCGCGTTTAAAGCTCGGCTACCGCCGGAATAATCTCCCGGCCAAAGGTTTCGAGCGGTTTGATCTCGTGGACGTTGGGCATGTTAAAAATCACGTGCTGAATACCCAGCGCGGCCAGATCGCGGCAGCTTTCGATGACCTGGGCCGGCGTCTTGCCTTCTGGGGCGAGATGAACCGTGTCCAGTACAGATTTTTCGATGGCGTCGTAGGCCGGCCCAGGGCGTCGCAGTGCTTTTCAGGACATCCAGCTTATGCTGTAATGCCTCGTTTCCCATCATCGCAAACAGATTGCAGGTATCGGCATATTGGGCGACCAGCCGCAGGGTTTTGGTCTCGCCCATCCCGCCGACCAAAATAGGCGGGTGCGGCTGGCTGACCGGCTGCGGGCTGTTGATCAGTTCGGCCAGTTGATAGTGCTGACCCTGATACGGCTCTTGTTTGCCCGACCACATCGTGGTGGGTAATTTGTAGTGCCTCTTCCAGCCGTTCAAAGCGCTCTTTGAGCGGCGGAAACGGCACGCCCAACCCCACCGCCTCGCGCTCGTTCCAGGCCGCGCCGATGCCCAGATAAGCCCGCCCGCCCGACAGCACGTCGAGGGTGGTAACGGTTTTGACCAGCACCCCCGGATGGCGGTACGTCACCCCTGTCACCAACGTCCCCAATTTGGCCCGCCGGGTGACGCCGGCCATAAAATTGAGCGCGGCGTATGCTTCGAGCATAGGTTCTTCGGCGGGGCCAATGTATTCAATTTGAAAGAAGTGATCCATCACCCACAGGCTGTAAAAACCGGCGTCGTCGGCGGTTTTGGCGATGTCGGCCAGGCGCGGACCTATTTCCGCCGCGCCGCCGGGCCAGGTGAAACTGGGAATTTGCAATCCAATCCGCATGATTTGATCCTTTCTTCGGTCAGCTAATTTTGATGGGGTGTAGTTCCTCTCAACTCCCAAAGCTACAGTTGGCTATTTTTGCCACGAATTTACACAAATTTCACAAATTATTTTTCTTTTTTCGTGTTAATTTGGGTGAATTCATGGCTGATTATTGCTTGGGAGGCGAGAGTATCTGCGCCCATTTTGATGTTAAGCACTTCCATCCTCCACGTGGGGCGTGGCACGTGGCATATTTACGTCACGCCCCACGCCCCACGCACCCACGAAAAATGGCGTTATTTTCTTGGAGTTGCCTTACCCCTCAAATATCGTCTCCAGCAAAGCCACTCCCGCCTCAATGTCGTCGCCAAACTGAAGGTAATAAGCTTTGTTTTTGAGCAACGTCTCAAGATGAGCCGGGTGGTGGGGCAGTTTCATTTCCAGGCCGGTTGAGCCGACCGGCCACAACTCTTGCAGGGTTGTCGAGGGAAGCGGCTCCAACCGGCTTTTCCCCTCAACCAGCCGCTTGACCAGCACCAGAGTTTTGGGATGGGCGGAAACGACCGTGCTGCCGGGCCGGATAGTTTCCAGATTAACTTCGAGTTTCATTTCGCCGTTGGTTTGCAGCACCGGTTGATAGGTGTCCAAACCGGGAAATAGCGTTTTGGCGTCGGGGAGCAGGTGAAAGCTCCAGGGCATGCCCCACCACAAGTTGCGCCGGCTATCCAGCCAGACCACATCTTCGGCCAGGGCTTGAAATTTGCCGGATGTGGCAGCAGCATAGGCCAGGGTGGTTTTGCCGCCGCCGCTGTGCGCCCGCAGCAGCACCGCCTGACCCTCTTTGACCAGGGCCGCCCCATGCACGCCCATCAGCCCGCGTGATTCCAGCAGCATAAAAAAGGCCAGTTCCAAAAAGTGCCAGCGAAAAGAGACCGGGTCGGCCAGGGTGGTGGCCGAAAAATAGCCAAAGGCCAGACCGGCGGCCAAATCGGCCACCAGGGTCGAGTCGCGGCCAGTGGATTGGTAAAGCAGCGGTCCTTCCAGGCGAAACACGGGCGGCCCTCCCGGCCCATCGTCCACCTCGTGAGCAAACAGGCGAAAGGTAAAGTCAGGCTGTTCGACTGGCTCAGCCGGCCCAAACCGGCCAAACGAGGTCTGGGCGGCGGCGATGATGGCCGGGCTGTTGCTGGTCAGATGCAGGGTGAAGCCCATCGGCTGGAACCAGGCGGTTTGATGAGAGTCGGGTTGGCTCATAGTTGGCTGATAACTCGAAGGGTGTGGCGGCAAAACAGGGTGAGTTTTGTGACTGCTCAAGTTCTGAGCGGCTTGAGCAGCATCCGTTTTTAACAAGCGTTTTGAATCAGATCAAATTCTAGCATGGAGCGGGGCACAAGGCAAAGCACACGTTTGGTCTCTAGCCAGGCACACCGACAATAAACAGGATCAAGCCAAACAACCCGGCCAGACTGCCGACAATAGGGGTGAGCCGGGCGAAGAAGTCCGCCTGTCCAAAGCGCGCCGCCAGCACCAATCCCCAGCCAGAGGCGAGGAGGGCCGCCAGCAGGATGACGCCCAAATAAGCGACCTGCATGGTGACGACCCAGGCGGCCAACGCCAGCAGGATACCCAGGTACGGTAACAAATTTGCCACAATTTCAAGCGGCACAGCGATGTTGCGGGCCACCATGCCGGTGTGATTGGAGCTATTCAGCCTGACCAACAGATTGTTTTTGTAACCAATCGTCAGGTAAATGGTCAGGGCCAAACCCAGATTGGCCAGGATCAAGGTGCTAAAGATCAGGCCGGGCAGGACGGGTTCGGCGGACCGAGGCAGGTCTGTGGTCAGGGGCAAAATCCAGGGGGACGGGGCTAATGGATGAGCCTCAATTTGGGCCAGGTTGACGCGGGGATCAATCAATTGCTGAAAGGGCCGGCCGTTCAGCGAAGCCCAGGCGTTGGCAATGATGATCGGGTTATCCAGGCCGGATTGGATCAGTTTATCTCGCAAATAGTGGGCATATTGCAGGATCATATCGGGGCGAATGCCCATTTTTTCGATTTGATCGGCGGTTAAATCTTCGGCCAGGTCGGCATTCCAGACTTCCCCGGTGCGGGGATCAATCACCTTTATTTCCAAGCGGGCTTCTTTATCGCGCAGCTTCATGTGCCAGGCGAAGCGGTGGCCCTCTTCAGTCCAACTGGCCTCGCCGGGGTAAAGCCAGTGCCGGAAGGGAATCAACAGTTGCAGAGCCAGATACAGGCCGATAAAGCTAAACGTCCAGACATTGAGCCGGGCCGGCTGGGGTAAACTGATCGGCAAAGCGGAGACTGGCCGGTAAATTCGCTGCCACATGCGCCGGGGCCACTCCGGTTCGACAAAAAGGAGGGTGGCGGTCAGAGCCAAAAAAGGAAAAATGCCGATGGTAAAGAGCCAGTTGTTCATCAAATGGAAGAAGAGCAGACTGCCGAATGCCAGCAGCCGGGTGGGTCGCCAGAGCAGCAAAAAGCCAATGGACAAATCAAACAGCAGGCCGCCGTAGCTGAAAAAGTAAACCGCCGCTTCGGTTTCAAAGAACGGGCCAATCAGAGGGTAATGGGACCGCTCGGCCAGCCACATGCGCATCGGTTCGCCCACCAGCCAGTCAGCATTGAGTTTGGCCAGGCCGCCGTAAAAGTAAACAATAAAAAACTGGGCACGCAGGATAAAAATCTGCCAGAAAGGGATCGTCTGGGGGCCGGAAACCCGCTTGCGCCACCCATCCAGCGAGAGCCAGCGCTGACCGTCAACCAGAATGAGGAGAAACGCGAGCAGACAGATCAGGTAGTAGTGATTGTTGTAGGGGGTCTTGTCGAGCAGAAAAACGTAGGTGTAGCAGAGAAAAAAGAGCCAGGCCGACCAGCGATAGTAAAACCCCAGCGCCAGCCCCAGGGCGAACAGCCCCATCGCCCCAAAGAGCCAGTACATCCCCTGGCCGGGCAGCGGGGCGACAAACGGGAAAAACTCATAGGTAAAGTGGAAGCGCGGCTCGACGTAATAGCGGCCGATAAAACCGAGGTTGAAGTAGCGCCACACTTCCCACACCATCAGCGCCCCAAACAGCAGCCGAAACGTCCCCAGAGAGGCCGCATCCACCGGACGGGCCAGCCATCCGGTGGATGCGGTCAGAAAAGGTCCAAAATTTTGGTGATTATTTGGCATGGTCATTTTGAACACCCTGATTAGTTCAAATATCTCATTCACAATTCACCATTCACAATTCACCATTCACCATTACTCACCGTTCCACCACCGGATAGGCCACCTGCCCAGCGCAATATCGGCGATGCCGGTGCGGCTGTTTTTGCCCGGCCAACTGGCGGTCCAGGTGTAACGGCCCGGTTTGAGCGGCAGCATCCAGAGCTGATAGGGACCAACTTTGTGCTCTTTGTTATCAATGGTAAAGGTCATTTCGTCGTTATTTTTCTGATTGGAAATGGCCAGCAGGCCGTGCCCGGCGGGGATTTGCGGCTGCGGTTTGGGCGGTTCCGGGGTGACGACCTGGACATTAGTGCTGACCGCCAGGGGGTCGGGCTGCCAATCGGGTTGAGCCGGGGTATTGACCAGTAGGCGCTCGTCCGCGCCGTTGGAGTCCATTGCATAAAGTCCCCACTGCCCCTCCCGTTGCGAGCGGAACAGCAAGCGCCCATCGGGGGTCCAGGCCGGGGCGACATCGGCGGCGGGGTGATCGGTCAGACGGGTCAAACTGCTGCCGTCCGCGTTCATAACGTAAATATCTTGGTTGTCGCCCTCGCGGCGGACAAAGGCAAGCTGCTGCCCATCCCACGACCAGGCCGGCTGGCTGTCATCGCCCTGGGTCAGCCGCTCGATACTATCGAAATTAAAAGTCGAGCTAATCACCTGAATGGTGCTGATATTCCAGCCCTCGGCGGTGCAGCCGCGATAGGCCAGCCGCAGCCCTTCGGGCGACCAGGCCGGGTCTGCACCGGCAGGGCCGGGATGGGCGATATTTTGGTTCAAATCCCACAGAACCACCTGCGCCTCCTCGCCTTCGCCTCTGGTGGTAGCCACATAAGCCCGGTTGGGCGACCAGGCCACCGATTGGAAAAAGGTTTCCTGGTTCAGCGGATAGGCTTTTCTCTGGCCCATATTGAACACTTGCAGCCCGGCCGGATTGCCCTCGTTGTAAAAGAGCAGACCCACTGCATCGGGCGACCAGGCCGGCCTGCGGGCTGAGGAAATCAGGGTTTCGGTCAGATTGGTGGTCAAATCGAGCAGATGAAGCTGGTGAGCCGCGCCGTCCCAGGTGGTGTAAGCCACCTGGATGGGGCGCTGGGTGGGCGTGTCGGCTTTGAGGATATTAAATGTGCCCTGGCTGACCAATTGACCGGCCAGGTAAATTTCCAATTTGTAGCCGCCGGGGGCAAAACCACCCTGACCCGCTGCCACCTGCACCGTCAATTGGCCCTGCGAGCCGGCATCCCAAACGCCGCTGCCCCGCGACAATTCCTGCTCGCCAAAGTACCAGACCCGTTCCCAGGTTAGCCCATTTTCCAGCCCCACGTAGCCAAATGTAGCCAATACTTTGGTAACGCCGGTGGTAAATTGCAGCGAAGTGTCCAGCGGCCAGCCGTTGCTGCCCTGGCGGGTGGCAAAACTGACAGGACTCAACAGCGGGGTGGAGACCGTTTGAGCAGCAGACAGATTATCCGGGGGACAGACAAAAGCCGGCAAGTTTTCGCCCAACGCTGAAACTGAAGCCGGGGGGGTGGGTGTGACAGTGGAGGGAATCGCCGGCGCATCCTGCTCAACCGCAGGCGGAGCTGAACTGTCTTCGGTTTGATTTTGAACGGGTTCCTCTGCAACCGAACTGTTTTCCTCAGTCTGCTCGGGACTGCTTGTTTGCCAAAAGATTAAACCAGCGGCAACCCCGCAGAAGGCCAGGGTACAAACTGCCACCACCGGCAGCAGCCACAGCCAGATTTTAGTCGTATTTTTTTTAGCAGGGGTCAATTTGACCCCGTTATTTTCTGTGTTTGTTTCCATAAAAGTCTTAGGCTCCTGATTTTTAGTTAATCGTCGCCGTCGTCGTCGTTGTCGCCACCGCCGCCGCCACCGACCACCACGCCGGCCAGCCACACCGCGACCGCCGCCTGCCGCGAGTT
>JAAUSP010000295.1 GCA_012032575.1 Anaerolineales bacterium
GGTTTTCTTTAGCTAAACTTGAGGTAAACACCCTCATTCTCGGTTAGGTATCATGGCTGAGAGATCGCTATGACATTTACCAGGCTCAATCAACTCGAAAATAAGCCAGCCAGGGCCAACGGCCTTGAATCGTTGGCAGGGTTAACCATTCACCTCATCTCACACAACCATTGGGACCGGGAGTGGATTTTTACGGCCCGATACACCAATCGCGGATTGGTCCCTTTTTTCGATAATCTTTTCAAAATGCTGGCCGCCCAGCCCGATTACCGTTTTGTTCTGGACGGTCAAACCCGGCTGATTGAGGATTACTTAAGCCAACTGCCCGAAGAGGAGGCGGTTGAACAGGAAAAACTGTTACGCCAATACGCCCAGGCGGGCCGGTTGATGCTAGGCCCGGCTTATCTCCAGCCCGACTGGAGTCTGGTCAGCGGCGAGGCTTTGGTGCGTAACCTGATGATTGGCGGCCGTATGGCCGCCCAATTTGGGCCGGTAATGAAAGTAGGTTGGATGCTCGACAATTTCGGCCAGATTGCCCAGGCCCCGCAAATCTACCAGGGTTTTGGCATTGACAGCGTCTTTGTTTGGCGGGGTGTGGCGATGGAGCCGGATGCCCTCAGGTCGGAGTTCTGTTGGCGAGCACCCGACGGTTCCGAGATTTTGGCCGTTTTTCTGGTCAACAGCTACCGGAATGGTATGGTTTTGTCATTGACCCGGCCGATTGCGCTGGACCGCATTCTGTCCGAAGCCTGGCGCTGCGTCCCTTTGCCACCACGCCGAATGTGCTGCTGATGAACGGTTACGAACAAGTTCCCTGGCCCGACGACGTGCTGCCGATTGTCGAAGCGGTCAATCAGGCCGGTGCAGACCGGTTTCGGTGTGTCCAAAGCACGCCGCCGGAATACATTGCCGCTATTCGCCAGGCCCAGCCGGAACTGCCCGTTTTACAGGGTTACCTCTACAGTGGGCGGTATATGCCCATTCTCAAGGGAGTTTACTCCAGCCGCAGCCAGCTCAAGCTGTTTAATAATGAATGTCAGCGCGAACTGGAGCGATGGGCCGAGCCGTTTGCCGCCCTGGCCTGGACCATCGGCATCGCCTATCCCAAGGTTCAGTTGGACAAAGCCTGGGAAACCCTGTTGCTCAACCATACTCACGACGATGTCTGCGGTTGCTGTGTTGACCCGATTGCCCGGGAAATGGAGGCGCGTTTTGAGCAGGTCCAGCAGCAGGCCGGCGAGATTACCGAAGCCAGCCTGCGGGTTATTGCCAACAGTATTGATACCTCGCAAAAAGAAAACCTGCTGGCCCTGGTGGTGTTTAATCCCTCCCCCCGTGAGCGGCGCGAGGTCCTCGGTCTTCGGTTGAATATGCCAGCCGGTCTGGACACCTTTACCCTCAAAGATGGGCGCGGGCAGACGGCCCCTTATCAGCTTGCCGGGCGAACCGGCAACAAGGTTGACCTTTATCTCTATACCGCCGACCTGCCTTTTTTGGGCTATCGCACCTACTATTTAACACCGGGGGTAGAAGCAGTTGAGCCACATCCTACGGTAACAGCCTCAGCCGAGGCAAATACGATGGAGAACGATGCCATCTGGGTCAGGATTAATGCTGATGGCAGCTTGACTGTAACCGAGAAGCAAACCGGCCGCACTTATCAAAACCTGGGCTATTTTGAAGACGGGGGCGATATGGGCGACACCTACGATTACTCTTACCCACCGCACGACACCATTATTTCCAGCCTGGGTAAACCGGCCAACATCACCCTGCTCCAGGCCGGACCGCTCCTGGCCCAATTCAGGATTGAGATCACGCTGGAACTGCCCGAAGCCTTAACCGAAGACCGGCAGGCACGCAGTTCAGCCACGCGAGTTTACCCGATTATCTCTTTTGTCGAGTTAGCCGCCGGTTCACGCCGGGTCGAGATCAAGACAGTGGTCCAAAATGTCGTCAAAGACCACCGCCTGCGAGTGCTTTTTCCCACCGGTCTCGATGCCGCCCACTGCTATGCCGAAGAACCGTTTGATGTGGCCCGCTGGCCCATCCAGGGTGAGCCAATGCCGGACGAATTGTCCGAAGTAGAGGCATTGCTGACCGCCGGACGTTATATGACCCCGGTCAACACCAACCCTTTCCAAAACTTTGTGGACTATACCGACGAGCAGCGCGGACTGGCCGTGATCAGCCGCCGGGTGACGGAATATGAGATTTTGCCGGAACAGAATGGAGCGATTGCCCTGACGTTGTTGCGTTCGGTGGGCTGGCTGGCCCGCTATGATTTATTGACCCGGGTTGGAGATGTTGGGCCACACATCTTTACCCCCGAAGCGCAGTGCCTGGGCCGGCACATCTTTTTTTACTCGATTTATCCCCACCAGGGCGACTGGCCCGAAGAGAAAACCCACGTTCAAGCCATGTCTCACAATCTCCGGCCCCGAGTGGTTCAAACCTCATCCCAACCCGGCAAACTGCCGGATGAATTAGCCTTTGTCTCGCTCCAGAGCCGCGAACCGGCCCAGGCTTTCAGAATCACGGCTTTGAAACGCTCGGAAGCGGGGGATGGCCTGATCGTCAGATTTTTTAATACGCTGGATCAGCCCGTCCAGGGTGAGCTCAAAATCTGGTGGGATCAGGTGACGCAAGTTTTCAAAACCAACCTCAACGAAGAGGAACAGGCGGCGTTAAGCCACGAGAACGGCCGGATCGCCATCGAGGCCCGGCCCAAGGAAATTGTCACGCTCAAGTTAAAGTTAAGCCCCCGCCTCCTGATAGATGCCGAACACTCAGATTTGACCCGGCTGCTGCCTCCCCTTTCTTTTGGCAATACCTTGCCGCCGGTGGAATTGCCGCCGCTGCTAACTAAAGGGGAAGTCCAGGCGGAGAGAGACCGAGTTGACGTGCTGGAAGCGGCTTTGGTAAAGGTCAAGGCCGATGTTTTCACCCGGGAAGACGACATCGAGCGCACCGCCTCCCAGGATGATCTGGGCAAACAGCTTGTGTTGCAGAAACTAAAAACCGAAGTCGCTACCCTGACCCGCCAGGTCAATGAAGCCCGCATCTCGGCCCTGCTCAACCGCTGGTTGTATATTACCAAGAAGATCGAAGCGGAATTGGCGGAAATTGAGGCCAATATGGGCTGGTCGAGAACCAAAAAACGGGCCGGGGAGTATCTGGTGCATTACTACGAGAGCTGGCTGAGACAACAGCTCGAAACGAGACAGAGAGATTAAGTTCTAAGGAGGATACCGAAGACTGCCAAATTAACTTATCGGGATAGGAGCACAAAAATGAGAATTGAATTACCTCGCGAAACCGAACGACTGGGCGGCGTCATTTTTTATGGCGTGCAAAAGGTGTATGAACTGGATGCCGGGCTATCTACCGAAACCGCCAGAGCGGTCGAAAATCCGATCATCTGGCGGATTTCTTATGAACTGCGGCAGGAGATCGAGCGGCAAATGGCAATTGTCGTCCCGGTACGCAACGAGCGGATTCGCCTCGTTGAAGGGGTGCTGTCCGGCATCCCCCACGATTGTCTGACCATTGTCGTGTCCAACAGTCCGCGCCAGCCGGTGGATCGCTTTCATATGGAAAAAACGGCCATCGAGCACCTGGGCAAATTTATCAGTAAGAAAATTCTGGTCGTCCACCAAAAAGACCCGGTGCTGGGCCGGGCCTTTGCCGACGCCGGCTATTCGGAACTTTTGGATGAACAGGGGCTGGTTAAAAACGGCAAAGCCGAGGGGATGATCGCAGGAACGCTGCTGGCCAAACTGGCCGGTAAGAAATACCTGGGTTTGTCGACTCCGATAACTATTTTCCGGGGGCGGTGCTGGAATACATCCGGGCCTTCAGCGCCGGTTTTGGTCTGAGCCGCTCACCCTACAGCATGGTACGAATTGCCTGGCACAGCAAGCCCAAGATCGTGGAGTCGAGCCTGTTCTTTCCCAAACGAGGCCGGGTATCGGTGCGGACAAACGAAGTTTTGAACGACCTGATCAGCCACTACACCGGGTTTGGAACCGAGGTCATCAAAACCGGCAATGCCGGGGAACACGCCCTGAGCCTGGATTTAGCCATGCTGCTCAGCTATGCCTCAGGTTTTGCCATCGAGCCGTATCACTTTATTGACCTATGGGAAAAATTTGGCGGGATTCTGCCCACCAGTCCTTACCCGGAGGTGATGCAGGCGCACATCGAGCTGTTCCAGATCGAGTCGCGCAATCCGCATCTGCACGAGTCAAAAGGGGAGGAGCATGTGGAAGATATGAGCTATGCTGCCCTGCAGGTGGTCTATCATTCCCCCATCTGTCCGGCTGCGCTAAAGGAGGAACTGCGGAAGGAGATGCAGGGCCGCAATTTCATCAAAGCAGGAGAAGAACCGGCTCGTCCAACTTATTATCCTCCACTGAACAAGGCTGACCTGTTCCAGTTTTGCCAGACTCTTCAAAACGAACCCTACGCCGACATATTCTGTCCCCCTGAATCCCCCGAAGCAAAAGGGATCATCGAGACAGCCCTGGTAGCCGCCGGAGTGCCGACTATGGAAAAGGTTGCTCCCACGCTGGCTGATCCAACAGGCCGGGGCGCTTTGCCCCCACCGGGAAATGGCGGTTCACTCTTAAAGATTACGAAACCATCCGGCTTTGTCGTCCCGCCTGAAGTAATGGAGAACTAGCGCAATGGGCCATCAAGACTCGCCCAACTGGGTTGTCTTTACCGATCTGGATGGCACACTCCTGGAATTGGAAACTTACGCCTATGACCACGCCCAGCCCGCCGTTGAGCTATTGAAGACCCGCCAGATTCCCCTGATCTTTTGCTCTTCCAAAACCCGGACCGAACAGGAATTTTACCGGCACAAGTTAAAAGTAGAGGATCCGTTTATCGTCGAAAACGGCAGTGCTGTCTTTATTCCAGAAGGTTACTTCGATTTTAGCTACCCCTGCCACCATTCACTGCCCGGTTATCACATTATCGAATTGGGTGCTCCGGTGGCTGAAATTCGACGGGCTGTGGCCGAGCTTAGAAGCAGGCTTCACCTGACTTGTTGGGGTTATGCCGATTTGTCTCTGGCTGAAATTTGCCAATTGACCGGGCTAGACGAGGCAGCAGCGCAGCGAGCCAGCCAGCGGGAGTACAGCGAGACACTCCTGAAAGCTGATTTCTCGCCCGAAATCTTCCGGCAGTTCCGGCAGGCCCTGGCCCAAAAAGGGCTGGATTGTGTGGCGGGGAGTAAATTCTATACCATCACCGGCCGGGGAGGTAACAAGGGTGAAGCAGCGCGGCTTCTCTCCGGCTTGTTTCAGCGTAAATGGGGCAATATTTTGACTGTGGGTCTGGGCGACGGCCTGAATGATGAACCGCTTTTGGCCGCCGTAGATTACCCCTTCCTGGTCCAACGGCCTGATGGCTGTTGGGCTGAACTGCGTTTACCCGGTTTGGAAAAAGTCGCCGGGGTCGGGCCGGCTGGCTGGCGAAGCGTTATCTTTGATTATCTTTTGTTGGATGGTCGTTGTGAAAAAAATAGTGAAGGAAATTTGAGACGTGGATGAATTGATTGTTGGATTGCGAGTTACGGTAGTTGGTCTAGGCGTTGTTTTCATCGCTTTAACTACTGTCTATGCCGTGCTCACCCTATTTATTCGGCTGGAACGGAGATTTACCTCGAAACAAACGGAGGCCGCCCCGCAGTCTGAACCGACCTCACCCGCAGCGGGCGAAGCTATCCCCCCGGAAATACTTGTGGCGATTGCGGCGGCGGTTACCGTCGCCATTGGCAAAAAGGTACGATTAAAACGAATCCGTTATCACAGCGCCAAACCGGAAACAGCCTGGTCAACCCAGGGACGGGCCACGATTATGGCCTCGCATGTCGTGAAGCGTTAGTTGGCTCAGATCAACGGCGTGAGACCAGAGAGACGTTAAATGAGTCCATTCAATCCACTCACCCCCTTCCAGATCTTGTTGGCTGTAGACAATTCAGAACATACCTGGGCGGCGGTGCAACTGCTCTGCTACCTGCCGTTGCCGCCGGGCAGTCAGGTCATCGCCGCCACTGTGGTCGCCCCCCGCCAAAAGTCAGATCGGGAGAGTCTGTCTGCTGTCCTGAGTGAGGTTCAGCTCCGGCTGAGGGATAAGGTGCGGACGACAACGGTGTGTCTCTTTGGTCCTCCCGCTCAAGCCTTAATGGAGGCAGCCAGAACTCACCGGGCGAATTTGATCGTCCTGGGGGCAGCCGGCTTGCGGAAAGTCCTGGGGTTTCTGCTCGATGGGGTAGCGCAACAGGTGGTGGAGGCTGCTGACCGGCCGGTGTTGGTGGTCCGGTCCCCCTGCCGGGGTCTGCGGCGGGTGCTGCTGGCGGTCGAAGGGGCGCTGAACAACCAGGCAGTGGTGAACTATCTGGCTCGATTTCCCTTCCGGCCGGCACTCAGGTTCGCATTGTGCATGTCTTGCCACCCCGGTATGCCTCTGTCTCCTATCCCTTTGCTTATCCGGCTGTTGCTGAGGGATTACCACCCCCCGTCATTACTCAGGAAGCAGCCGAGGCGATGGAAGAAGAGATTGCTTACAAAGAAGATCAGGGACACGCGGTTCTGGCCCAAACTGTCAAGACCCTGCGGCTTGCCGGCAAACCGGCGACCAGCTTTCTCGCCTGCGGTGATGCGGCTACCGAAGTAATGAAGTATAGCCAGGTTCAGGCGGTGGATTTGATCGTCACCGGGTCAAGAGGGCTGGGAAAAGTCGAGGGTTGGCTGAGAGGCAGCGTCTCCCGCCAACTCATTCACTCGGCCCGATGTTCGGTTTTGGTCGTGAGAGATGAGGCGCAGCCCGAATAACTCAACCCAACTTTCCCAGCCTGGGTAAAGTGGACCAGGAATTGATCCAGGCTGCCGGGGCCAGGTATGACCGGCTGATAATCCTCAAAAACAAATACATCCTGGCAACGTTTTCCAGATAAACCACAATATCAAGCCGATTGGATAAATAAAGTCGAAATTTAAACAGCAGGACCTCCAGACAAACAATGGGTCCGTTCGGAGGTCCTTGTTTACTTAAATATTCTTAAAATCCTCTCTACTGCAAGCCAAATCCTACATGATACAACCACGCATCAGGCAGGCTCATAGGCCTCTACCGGCAAACAGATACAAAACAGGTTCCGGTCGCCGTAAACATTGTCAATACGCGCCACTGCCGGCCAGAATTTTGACTGGCGCACCCAGGGGGCGGGGAAGGCGGCCTGCTCGCGGGAGTAGGGCCGGTCCCAGGTATCAGCGGTGACAACTGCCGCTGGGTGCGGGGCGCGTTTGAGCGGGTTGTTATCCGGGTCGGCCTGGCCTGCCTCGATGGCCCGAATTTCGGCCCGGATGGCGATCAGTGCATCGCAGAAGCGATCCAACTCCTCCAGCGCCTCGCTCTCGGTCGGTTCGATCATCAACGTGCCGGCACCGGGAAAGACATCGTGGGGGCGTGGAAACCGTAATCCATCAGCCGCTTGGCTACATCCTCGGCCTCGATGCCGCTGGTTTCTTTAAGTGGGCGCAAGTCAATGATGCACTCGTGGGCCACCCGGCCTTGTTTACCTTTGTAAAGCACCGGGTAGTGCGATTCCAGCCGGGCGGCTACGTAGTTGGCGTTCAAAATGGCAATTTTGGTCGCTTCGGTCAGGCCGGCCGCACCCATCATCCGAATGTACACGTAGGAAATCGGCAGGATGCTGGCGCTGCCCCACGGCGCGGCCGAAACCGCGCCTACCCCTTTTTTGCCGCCGACGCCATGCACTACCGCGTGGTGAGGCAGATAAGGGGCCAGGTGCGCCGCCACACAGATCGGCCCAACACCCGGCCCGCCGCCGCCGTGAGGGATACAGAATGTTTTGTGCAGGTTGAGGTGGCACACATCTGCGCCGATGTCGCCGGGGCGGCACAACCCGACCTGGGCGTTCATGTTGGCTCCGTCCATATACACCTGCCCGCCACAATCGTGGACAATCTGGCAGATTTCCTTGATCTCTTCTTCAAACACGCCGTGGGTAGAAGGATACGTGACCATCAAGGCGGACAGCCGGGGGCGATGCTCTTCAGCGCGGCGGCGCAAATCGACCAGGTCAACGTTGCCGTTCGCATCACAATCCACCACAACCACCTGCATCCCGGCCATGGCTGCGCTGGCGGGATTAGTCCCGTGGGCCGAGCTGGGGATGAGGCAGATGTCCCGCTGATCTTCGCCGCGGGCGCGATGATAGGCCCGGATGGTCAACAGGCCGGCGTACTCGCCTTGCGACCCGGCGTTGGGCTGCAGCGAAGTGGCGGCAAAGCCGGTAATTTCGGCCAGCCAGCCCTCCAGCCGCTCGAACATAATTTGATACCCCTCGGCCTGATCCAACGGGGCAAAGGGATGCAGGTGGGCAAACTCCGGCCAGGTGATAGGCAGCATCTCCGAAGTCGCGTTCAGCTTCATGGTGCAGGACCCCAGCGGAATCATCGAATGGGTCAGCGATAAATCACGGGCTTGCAGCCGGTGAATGTAACGCAGCATCTCCGTTTCAGAATGATAACTGTTAAAAACCGGGTGGCTCAAAAAGACACTGTGCCGCTGATGCGGGGCCGGGTAGCTCATCTCGATTCTGCGGCCAGTTTCTCCGGGTTAAACTGACCGGGCCTGGCGCCATAAATTTCAAACAGAACAGTCAGGTCAGAGGTCTGGGTAAATTCATCCAGCGAAATGCCGGTAGCTTCGTCGTCATACAGGCGCAGATTGACCTGCCGGGCCAGCGCTTCGTGGCTCAACTGTTTGGGGGTGCGCGGACCGCCGCTGATTTTTAGGGTGTCAAACACCGGGCCGGCGGCCACGGTATAGCCCAACTGCCGCAGCCCGGCCGCCAGGATTTCGGTCAACAGGCGGACTCTCTGGGCAATCCGGGTCAAACCTTCCGGGCCGTGATAAACCGCATACATCGAGGCCATCACCGCCAGAAGCACCTGGGCTGTACAAATGTTGCTGGTAGCGTGTTCGCGACGG
>JAAUSP010000296.1 GCA_012032575.1 Anaerolineales bacterium
ACCCTTATTTTGTGTAATACTGAAATGAACGGTTGTCGTTGCGCCGATAAGGTACACAGTTTTGGCAGCAATGTCAAGCCATGAGTAGTACCTTTTTCTGAACCTGGTTAGAAAATTGCAAGGTTTTTGCAACAGTCAGGGCGTATAATAGCGATAGAATATGAGATAAGTTATAGGTGTCCGGCTAATTTTTTATAAGTGGCGTGTTGCGTGTTGCGTAAAATAACGGAACACGCAACACGTCCGCCTCAGAGTAACCACCTGTCTGAGATATAAGGTTTAGTCTATTTGTACCGGAGATAAGTTATGTACGTGAAATTTTGGGGCACTCGCGGCTCAATCCCCACTTCATTACCGGCTGACTCGATCAAACAGAAAATTCGGCAGGCGTTGACCCGTGCGGCGGGCCTGAACCTGGCCGATGAAGCCGTGCTGTCGCGCTATCTGGAGCGGCTGCCCTTTAATATCTGGGGCACGGCCGGCGGCAATACCCCCTGCCTCGAAGTTCGCGCCGGCGACCAATTGCTGATCCTCGATGCCGGCTCCGGTTTGCGGCTGCTGGGGCTGGAGTTGATGCAAAACGGCTTTGCCGCGGGCAATCATCAGGCCGATATTTTAATTACGCACACCCACTGGGATCACATTCAGGGTTTTCCCTTTTTCCGGCCTGCCTTTGTGCCGGATAACCAGTTCATCTTCCACAGCCCCTTTCCCGACCTGGCCAACCGCCTGAGCCAGCAGCAGCAGTCCGATTTTTTTCCGGTGCCGGTCAGTTATATGAGCGCTACGCTGGCTTTCAATACCCTGACTGAAAATCAGTGGTATCAGCTTGGCAACTTCCGGGTTTATGCCATGCGTCTGATCCATCCGGGGGTAACTTACGGTTATCGGGTGGAAGCCGGAAATTCCAGCCTGGTCTGGGCCACCGACTCGGAGTACAAGCAGGTAGACCGGGCCAGCACCGAAAATTATGTTGAGTTCTTTAAGGACGCCGATCTGTTGGTTTTTGACGCCCAGTACACCCTGAGCGAAGTGCTCGACAAGCCGGATTGGGGCCACAGCAGCGCCTTGATGGGGGCTGAGTTTGCCCATCGCGCCGGAGTCAAAAGATTAGCCCTGGCCCACCACGACCCCACCAGTCCCGACGAAAAAATCTGGGCTGACCGCGAACAGGCCGAAGCTTATCTGCGCCGCCGCCAAAACCATCAGCCTGGCTGCGAAGTGCTGGTGGCTTATGACGGCTTGAGTTTGGAGATATGAAAATCGTAACTGCTCAGGCATGTTATTTCGACCGAAGGGAGAAATCTCCGATGCCTATGGTGCGCTGAAGAGATTTCTCGGCCTACGGCCTCGAAATGACATGAGGAATTTTCTTTTTTGCCTATGAGACCCAAAACACCCTACATCCCCGAACAGAATATGACCCTTGAACGCCTGAAAAGTCTGTATGAACTCATCCGGCGTATGAACTCGGTGTACGATTTGCCCAAACTGCTGGAATTTGTGGTCGAGCGGGCGCTCTATTTGACTGGCGGGCGGCGCGGCCTGCTGCTCCTGAGCGATGATTACCAGCGCCAACTGACCCATATTGCCGTAACCCAGGGCGAAGCCTTGAACCAGCACGACCTGGAACAGACGCTCAGTTTTGTCAGCACCACAGTCATCAAAGATGTTCTGGATTGGGGTGAACCCCGCCTGGTGGCCGACCTGCAAACCGACCGGCGCTACGAAAATACCGCCAGCACGGCCACCCTCACCTTCAAAAAGGTGCGCTCTGTTCTGGCCGTGCCGCTCAAAATCGAAACCCAACTGGTTGGATTGATTTACATTGACCACCCCCGCCAGAGTATTTTTGGGCAGGGCGATCTGGATTTTTTGAGCGCCTTTGCCAGCCAGTCCGCCCTGGCTATCAATCGGGCGCAGCAGCATCAGCGCCAGGTAGACGAGTTAACCCTGCTGAACGAATTGAGCCGCAGTGTAGTCCAGGTGCTCGATCTGGACGAGGTTTTGACCCGCATCGTCAATGAAGCCATTCGCATGCTCAAAATCGAAACCGGCTCGGTGCTGCTACTGGACGAAGCCGCCTCGGAACTGTATTTTGCCACCTCAGTTTCCAACGGGCGGCGGCTGCAAATCCCCACCCGGCTGCGCTGCGATCAAGGCATTGCCGGCTGGGTGGTGACTCATCGGCAGCCGGTTTGTACCAGCCAGGTAACTCAGGACCCGCGCTGGTTTGGCGAGGTTGAAACCGGATTTGCCACCCGGTCGCTGCTGTGCGTTCCGCTGCAAATCAATGGCCGGGTGTTGGGCGTCTTGCAGGCGCTCAACAAGAAAAGTCCCGATGGTTTTGACCAGGGCGATATTGCCCGCCTGTCGGCCTTTGCCGCCTCGGCCACCATCGCCCTGGAAAATGCACGCCTGTTCCGCGAGGCCAGCCAGGCCCGCCAACTGCGTGCGCTCAACGAACTGGCCCTGGCCCTTAGCAGCACCCTCGATTTGCAGACCATTCTCAACACCGGGCTGGAAAAGTCGCTGCTTATGCTCAAGGCCAAAATGGGGGCAATTGGCTTGCGGGATGATTGGAGCCAACCGGAATTGCGCTCTATCCAGGTTAATTGCGGTCTGGCCGACGAACCGGAAGTGGCCGAACAGCAGACCGGCTTGCTGGATAAATTGCTGGCGTTGATCCTCAATAGCCCCGGCGATAAAGTCTTGACCCTGAGCCAGAACCAGCTTCAACCCTACCTGGTTCAACTGAATCTGAGCCGGACGGAGATAGGCGCTGTGGCCCTGGCCCCTATTCTCATTGGCAGCCAGGTCAGCGGAGCGCTGGCCTTAATGTGCGCCCCGCCGGATGTTTTTCGCGAAGAAGATATTAACCTGCTGGCCAGTATTGCCCGGTTTATCGGCCTATCGGTTCAAAATTCAATCCATTATGCCCAGGTGGGCGCTCAAGCTACCCAGCTTACCTACCTGAACGAGGTTGGCGGCGCTTTGACCCGCAGCCTCGACCTGGGACACGTACTCAAACTGATCATTGCCGGGGTCAATACTCTGCTGGAAACAGAACGTTCCTCCGTCTTTCTGGTAGACACCGCCACCAACGAGTTGGTGCTGCGTTACAGCACCGACGGTGAGGCCAATATCCGCCTGCCGGCTCCCTGGCAGGGCATCGCTGGCTGGGTAGCCACCCACGACCAGCCGGCCCTGGTCAACGATACCCTCAGCGACCCGCGTTATTTGCGTGAGGTAGCCAAAGAGATTGGCTACGAGGCCCATTCGATCCTGTGTGTGCCGCTCAAAGTCGAAGGGCAGGTTATCGGCGTCATTGAGGTACTGAACAAGACCGGCGGGCAGCAGTTTAACCATTATCACCAGGTTTTATTAACCGAGCTGACCAAATGGGCGGCGATTGCCCTGCACAACGCCCGCCTGTTTGACGAGCGCGGCCAGGCCTTCCAGCGCCTGGCCGCCGAACAGCAGCGCCGTGTGGCCGCCGAAACGCGCGGAGCGATGGCCGCCATTATCCTCGATATGGCCCACACGATGAACAATGTGATTGGGGCTATTCGAGTTTGGGCGATGCAACTAGAGTGGACTGCCCAGACCCATCCGCAGGTGGCGCTGGGTAAATATAAGGACGACCTGCACCGCATCCGGCAGAACGCCGAAGAGGCTATTCGTCTCATCAGCACCATGACCGACCCATTGGAAGAAGCAGCCCTGGCCCCCACCGGCGTACACGACTGCCTGGAGAAGGCCGTGCAAAGCTGCTGGTGGCCCGAAAATGTGCAGTTAAGTCGGGCTTACGGGCCGGATGTGCCTCCGGCGCAGGCCAATGCCAAGCGCCTGGAAGCCGTTTTTCACAATCTGCTGTCCAATGCCATCCAGATTTTAGCCCATCAAGGCGGAACTATTCGGGTGAGCACGTGCTGCAACGCCGCCGGACAAGCCGAAATCGTCGTCGCTGACGACGGCCCCGGCATTCCGCCCGAACTGCACGACCGGGTGTTCAATCCGGGGGTGTCGGGCAAAGAGGGCGGTTTGGGGCTGGGTCTGTGGCTGGTGGAAACCTTTATCCACCAATTCGATGGGACGATTAACTTTATCACTTCACCAGAAAAGGGAACTGCTTTTACAATTGCTTTACAACCCATGAGCGTTGAACGTTCAAACGTTTAACGTTGAAACGTTCAACCCACTACGGAGAAATACTATGACCACGCATGCCTCTCATATCCTCGTTGTTGAAGATCGGGCCGATTGGCAGGATATCATTTGCCGGGCTGTTGTCGAAAAGGGCCATCTGGCTTATCGGGCGACTTCATACCAGGAAGCCGTGGCTGGTCTGACCGCCCACAAGTTCGACCTGGCCGTGGTTGATCCCGTTCTGGATGCCGGGAACCGGTTTAACCGTGACGGTTTGAGCGTTATCCAAAAAATTGGCGAACTTCAATCCGGCTTGCCGATTATGGTCATTACCGGCTCCCTGACCCACGATTTAAAGGCCAGCTTGCAGCATCTTTACCCCGGTGCGCCGGTTTTGTTCAAAGAAAGCTGGAACTTGGGCGAGTTTAGCCATCTGATGGATCAGTTGATGGGCCTGAACGAGAAGGTTGAAACTAACAGCGCTCGACCCGTTGAGGCGGCTGAAACCGCAGCGGAAACAACATCACTGCCAACCTGGAATGTAGGCCGGCCCCGTGTGCTGCTGGTTGAAAACCGCGAGGATTGGCAGCAGATTGTGACAGCGGTTCTGGAAGAGGCCGGCTGCTATTGGCGGGTGGCCCGTAATGCCGAGGATGCGCTGCGCGAGATGGAGCAGGAGAGTTTTCATCTGATTATTCTGGATTTGAAGCTGCAACAAAATGTGCTGCCGCTCCGCTCCAACGAGGGCTGGTTACTGCTTGACCACCTGACGGAAACCCAGCCTAAAACCAAAATTGTGGTCATCAGCGGCAAGGCCAGCCCCGGCGACGTGGCCGATTTGTTGACCCACTATCCGATCATTACTTTTATCGAGAAGCAGAGCTTTAACCCGGCAGTGCTACAAGAGGCGCTGGCCCAGGCCGTGCAGTCTCCCGGCCTGCGGATCGAGACCTTTGGCCAATTCCGCCTGTGGCGCGACAACCAGGTGATTGACGTGTGGGAGCGACCCCAGGCCGAAACGGTGCTGAAACTGCTGCTGGCCGCCGGGCGCGGGGTGGGCGGCGTCGCCGCCGATGAATTGATTACCCGCCTCTGGCCCGACTCCGACGAGGAGGGAGGCCGCAAAAAATTACTGCCGCTCATCAGCAACGCCCGGCGCACCCTGGAGCCGGACATCGAACCGCGCGACTCCCACTTTATTCTGCGCAGTTCCAACGGCTACTTTTTTGACCTGGGCGAGGGCGTCACCTGGGATTTGCTGAGTTTCCGCGAGCATCTGCGCCAGGGTCGCCGGCTGGCCCGCGAGGAGCGCTGGGCCGAAGCAGCGGCGGATCTGGAAAAGGCCGCGCTCTCTATCGCGGCGACTTTTTGGCCGAAGATCGCTACACCGACTGGGTGATCGAGATGCGCCGCGAAATTGCCTCCGACTTCTGCGATTTGCTGACCCTGCTGGCCGATGTTTACGCCGCGCTGGGCCAGTACCCGCAGGCGATTGATGCCGGGGAGACAGCGCTGCGCAAAGACCCGCTGCTAGAAAGCGTCTACCGTCGGCTGATGCGCTATCATTACTGCCAGGGCGAAAAAGGCCAGGCCCTGCGCGTCTACCGCGATTGCCTCAAGCTGTTCGAGGAGCTTTTTGGCGAAAGCCCCACCCTGGCCACCCGCGAGCTGCACCAGGCCATCGCCGGCGACCAGCCGGTGGATTGCCTGGCCAAAGAATAATTTATCTGCACCCTGTTTTGTCCAAAATTGACCGCAGAGACCGCAGAGCACGCCGAGAATTTGTTATTTTTCTCGGCGTGCCCTGCGCCTCTGCGGTTTTTTGAGACTTGTGCTATAATCACCCCCCACGGAGGTGATGATGAAAATCGCAATTCTCTCTGACATTCATGACAACATCTGGAATCTGGCGGCTGCGCTGACCGCCATCCGGGAAACGGAAACGCTTATATGCTGCGGCGACCTGTGCTCGCCGTTCATCATCGGCTTGCTGGCCGAAGGCTTTCCCGGCAAACCGATCCATATCGTTTTTGGCAACAATGATGCCGATTTGTTCCGCATCACCAACAATGCCAAAAAGTATCCCCACGTTCACCTGCACGGCGAGTTTTTCCAGGGCGAACTGGGCGGTCAGCGTTTTGCCGTCAACCACTTTGATAACCTGGCTCAGCCTATTGCCGCTTCGGGGCAGTACGATGTGGTTTGCTACGGGCACAACCATATCTTCAAAATCGAGCCGGTGGGCCGGACGCTGACCATCAATCCCGGCGCGATCATGGGCTATGACCCCGGCCAAAAAAGCGATATTCCGGCGACTTTTGTGATCTATGATACTGAAACGGGCGTGGCCCAGGGGTATCAGGTTGAAAGCAAAGCCGCGGGCCAGTCAAGAAGGGTTGTGCTTTATCCTAATAATGGATAAATGTTAGGTGCTTATGACTCAACCGATCAATTTATTACATCTGGCCGACATTCACATTGGTATGGAAAATTATGGCCGGCTCGATCCGGCATCGGGCTTGAACAGCCGGGTGGTGGATTTTTTGCGCCGCTTGAGCCAGACCATTGACCTGGCCCTGGAGCGTGAGGTGGATGTCTGTATTTTTGCCGGCGACGCTTACAAGAACCAGCGGCCGAATCCCACCTTTCAACGTGAATTTGCCCGGCGGATCAAGCGTCTGGCCGGGGAAGGCGTGCCGGTGATTTTGCTGGTTGGCAACCACGATATGGCCGTGGCCGACCGGGCCGCCAGCAGTTTGGAGATTTTTGGGGTGCTGGATACGCCCGGCGTGATTGTGGCCGACCGGGAGCAAGTCCACCCGCTTGTGTGCCGGCGCGGCCAGCCTTTGCAAGTAGCCACGGTGCCTTATCCGCAGCGCAGCCGTTTGCTGGCCCGCGAGCAGTATCAAAATCTGACCCTGGATGAACTGGATATGGAGTTGAGCCGGATTCTGGGCGAGAACCTGAATGATCTGGCCGCCGAAGCGGGGGAGCGCCCGGATATTCCGGCGGTGCTGGCCGGGCATTTTTCGGTTAGCGGGGCCAAGCAGGGCAGCGAGCAGAGCGTCATGATTGGCCGGGATGTGGTGGTGATGAAAAGCCAGTTGGCCGACCCCGCCTGGGATTACGTGGCCCTGGGCCATATCCACAAGCACCAGGAGTTGAACAACGGCCAGCACCCGCCGATTGTCTACCCCGGCAGCCTGGAGCGGATTGATTTTGGCGAGGAAGCGGAGCGCAAAGGTTTTGTAATGGTTGAGCTTCAGCGAGGCTCCGCCAAGTGGGAGTTTGTGCCGGTGGAGGCCCGCCGCTTTGTGACCATTCGCCTGGATGCGCGGCAGTCGGCCGAGCCGATGACCGAGATTTTGGACGAACTGGAACAACATCCGGTGGATGGGGCGATTGTGCGGGTTATCATCAAGGCGACCGAAGCCCAGGAAATTTTGCTCGACGAGAAGCCAATTCGCCAGGCTTTGCGGGGGGCCAGCTATGTGGCCAGCATTATCCGCGATATTGACCGGGTGCAGCGTCACCGCTTGGGCGGCATTTCGGCTGAGGAGTTGACGCCTCAGGAGGCGCTGGAAAAATATCTTGACTCCAAAGGTGTTGCCGAGGAGCGCAAGGCACAATTGCTGCGCTATGCCGAGGGAATTTTTAGGGAGGAATAACCGGGGACGGACGGTTATTTACAGGCTTCACGCGGTCATGTCATTTCGAGCGACGATAGGAGCGAGAAATCTTTCATAACTACTCTTGCAAGACAAGGTATTAGAGATTTCTCCCTCTGCTCCGCTTCGGTCGAAATGACATGCTTAGCCGGTCAGCCCACTTTGGGCAAAGTAATCCCGACCTGCTTCTGATACTTGCCTTTTTTGTCGGCGTAGGAGGTGCGGCAAACTTCGCCGGCCTGGAAAAAGATCACCTGGGCGATGCCTTCGTTGGCGTAAATGCGGGCGGGCAGGGGGGTGGTGTTGGAAATTTCCAGGGTGACAAAGCCTTCCCACTCCGGCTCAAAGGGAGTCACATTGACAATGATGCCGCAACGGGCGTAAGTTGACTTGCCCACGCACAGGGTCAAAACATCGCGGGGAATGCGAAAGTATTCGATGGTTTGGGCCAGGGCAAAAGAGTTGGGCGGAATGGTGCAAACTTCGCCTTTGAACTCCACAAAAGAACGGCTGTCAAAATGTTTTGGGTCTACCACGGTGGTGTTGACATTGGTGAAGATTTTGAACTCATCGCCCACCCGGATATCGTAGCCGTAGGAGGAGACGCCGTAGGAAATGACGCCGTCTTTTACCTGGCTTGATTCAAAGGGTTCGATCATGCCATACTCCCGCGCCATTTTTTCAATCCAATGATCGGGTTTGATACTCATAACCTCTCCTTCTACTTTTTATTCCAATTGATTTCATAAACCTGGGTGGAGTCTTCGTCTCCGCAATCAGTGCTGACGGTCCATTCGGCGGTATCTTCTGACTCGACTCCGTCGCCCACCACCTTAGCTTTAAACTCAACCCCGTCAACATCATCGTTGTCTGCGCCGGTAATAAAAATGTCATACCGGCCATTCGCATCGGTTTTGTCGGTGTAAGGGCCTTTAAATTTATCATTGTCGCCCTTGACTTCAATGGTAACAAATTGAACCGGCCGGTCGCTGCCTTTTTCTTTGACCTTACCGAAAACCCCGATATTCGCGCAGTCGTCCTTATTTTGTTCATTCTCTATTTCATAACTGCCTGGCGGTGTGTTAGGCTCAGGCGTATTGGTCGGGGTGGTCAATGGGCGGACGTGTTGGCCGGGGCAGCCGTCGGCGCGAGGTACAGGTGTGTTCGTGGGCGGCGGCGGGGCGGCTGGGTTGG